>DKGN01000137.1 GCA_002453275.1 Caryophanales bacterium UBA6769 | reverse complement strand
AGCTGACATTTTCGGTCAAGATGTAGAACTTGTGTCAATCTCTTTCGATCCAAAGCATGATACTAGAGAAGTATTGCAGCGTTATGCGAATAATTTTCAATCTGATCCAGATGGTTGGAAATGGTTACGTGGGCCAACGGAAAAAACGCAAAAACTTGCAGATGAATTGAAAGTTCAATTTAAAAAAATCGATGCAACATTTTATTCGCATTCTACAACAATGTTTTTAATCGACCAAAATAATAATATTCGTGCGCTGTATGATATGGCTTATCAGAGTAAGCCAGTCGATAATCAAAAAATAGTAGAAGACATTCGTTATTTAGTTGGGGAGAAGTAAGCACGCACGTTAACTGAACCCATTACTCACGCTTCGGCGTGTTTTTTTATTTTCTATGAAAGAACATTGCGGAATTTTGACGAAGGATGAAAAAAATTCAGGAAATAGATTGTAAGATTAGTAGGATCCATTGTAGAATATATTGAGGGTCTCTGGAAAATTTACATAGGATCAAAATGTGAAGGGTGAATTGAGCGTGACATGAGGAGCAAGAAGAAACTTTTTAAACAGTCTGAAAAAGTAGTCATTCTTCTTTTTTTAATGGTTGCATGTGTATTAAGCGTGCAAGTTTTATTTCTTTACTTTGATAAACAAGCAGAAGTTCGTGCGACGAGTGAAAAACATTACGAACAAGTCGCTGCTGAAAATATAGATCGTGAAAAAGCCGATAAAGAGCAGGCGAAACAACTTGATGTTAAAGAAAAAGCGGTACAATCCAAAAGTGACAAATCTTCTGAACAAAACTCTCCAACGAAAGCACCGCCAAACGACAGTCAAAACGCTGTCAAAAAAAGTGATGAAAACGACACAACGGAAAAGACGAAAGCACAAACTAAACATGAAAAAGTTGCCTACTTAACGATTGATGATGGCCCTTCAGATGTAGAGGATGAAATACTAGATTTACTAGCAAAATATGATGCAAAGGCGACATTTTTCATGTTAGAGCCGAATATTCGCAAGTATCCGGATGCTGTGAAGCGGATCGTTGAAGATGGACATGCTGTCGGACTGCATGGTGTTTCACATAATGCGGAAAAGTTTTATCGCTCTGAACAGTCCGTTTTACAAGAAATGAATCAAACACAAAAAGCTGTTGAAAAAATAACGGGTGTTCGTGCAACGCTTATTCGCACACCATTTGGGAGCTCGCCTGGGATGACACCACAATATAAACAAGCTGTAAAAAACAAGGGGTATCAATTGTGGGACTGGAATGTTGATAGCCGTGACTGGAAAGATACGAATCGGCGTTTTGTCCAAAATTCAATTTCTCAAATTGAGAAATTGGCGAGTCGTGGAGAAGATCCGATCATTTTAATTCATAGTAAACGAACGACACTAAATCACCTGTCGGAATTACTAGATTACTTGAAAGGCCAGGATTATGTGCTTGAAGCCCTTGATGAAACGATGGAACCTCATCAGTTACAATAATGGATAAACTTCTCTAGTCTTTTGTCACATTGTACTGTGACAGAAGGCTTTTTTACATTTTAAGCGAATTATCATGAAGGAGTGATCATTTGGCTAAAGTAGGCGTGGCGATTTTATTAGGGTGGGTTTTACTTATTTATGGTGGGCTCACATTTCTAATCGTGAAAAAGAAAGATTATACACTAATTTCTGGTTTTTCTAATCGTCCAAAAGAAGAACAAGAACGCTTAATTCAATCGGGATTTGTCGATGCATTGGGAAAATTGCTCGTTATGTCATTTTTAATATTTGTGATTACGTATATCTTCTGGTTATTTTCTGTACCGTATAGTTTAGAAATAGGACTTTCAATTTTTACCATAGTTTTGCTAGGTGGACTTATGTGGATTCAACGCTTTGAGGTGAAGCAAAAGCGCAAAAAAATGTTCTGGATTACGGGAGGTATCTCGGTTGGCACACTGTTATTCATCGTCGTACTTATTGTAGTAGGCTTGCAAGAGAATGACATACATATTGACGAAACGACATTGACCGTAACTGGAATGTATGGTGTCGAATGGGAACTAGCAGACATTCAATCTGTTGAGTTATTAGAAGAATTGCCAGAAGTGCTCATAAGAACGAATGGATTTGCCGTAGCCGGCTATTTAAAAGGACGTTTTCGCCTCGAGAAACCGTATGAAGGAGGATTATTATTTATTCAAAAAAAGTCTCCACCTTACGTATACGTTGCAACGGCTGATGATTATTTTATTTTAAATCGTAAACAAGCAAATGAAACGCATGAATTTTATGCTAGTATTCAAAGCAAAATCGCTTCTTATGAGTAAAGAATATTCGCTCAATCTGGTCCTTTTTGCTATGATTTAACTAAAAGGGGGTATGTGTAATGTCTCAATCATTTGTCATTCCGTTGGAAGATAACCTCGTGATTCGGGGCGATGTTCATGAACCTAAGGGTGTGACAGGAGAGCGACCTGTCGTTCTCATTTGCCATGGTTTTAAAGGGTACAAAGATTGGAATTTCTTCCCTCATCTTGCTGAACAGTTAGCGAAAAATGGATTTTTTGCGATCCGCTTTAATTTTTCGTGCAATGGTGTCGGTGAATCGCTCCATCACTTTGATGAACTTGATAAATTTGCGATTAATACATACTCACGAGAGCAAGCTGATTTAAGTAGTCTATTCGAACAGCTCGTTCAAAGAACGCTACCATTTTCGGAACAGTTTGATTTAAAACGAATTGGGATTATTGGACATAGTCGGGGTGGGGCAAATAGCATTATTTTTGCTGCAGAACATCCGGAGATCAAAGCAGTCGTCACATGGAATAGTGTCTCACATGTTGATTTCTTTCCTGAGTCGTTAAAAAAACAAATCCGCGAGCAAGGGATTGGATATGTTGAAAATGCAAGGACGAAAGAACAAATGCCGATGAAAGCAAATGTTTTCGACGATATGCAAGAGAACGTGGAACGCTTCCACGTTATTAGCCATTTGCAGCGGATGACGACACCTGTCCACATCATTCAAGGTGATGCAGACAATGAATGGCTCGTAAACGGAGCCTCGACGATGAAGGAAACCGCTAGCATTCATTCTTTGGCAATGATTTCAGGCGGTGATCATACATTTAATGCTACACATCCACTCAAGAAAATCCCAACACAATTAGACGAAGCAGTCAACGAAACGATTCAATTTTTGCAAGAAAAACTATAACGAAAGCTCCTTCTCATTGTGGGGAAGGAGCTTCATTCATTAATCGTCCATAAATTTTAAATAAGGAATGAACTGGTTCATATGTTCTTTTGTTTCCTTGTAGCGTTTTTGCGCTTGTGAAAGCTCGTTGTCAGTCAAGCTGTGCATCGGAAGAATACGAAAATTTCTCCAGTTTTCAAAGTGAATGTACGTTGGTAGAAAGGACGGTGAATGGACTCGTATTTTCGATTTTCCATCATTTTCAGTTTTTTCTACTTCGACTTGCACAATCCCGCCAATTCGGCGATGGTGGTCATGCTTTGCTTCCTGTGCCGCTAAAAAGTTTGCAAGCGAATAGACGACAAAGGTTTCATGCCCTTCCTTGCTCGTTAGATAGTCAACAGGTTGTAGGACGTGCGGGTGGTGACCGATAATAATGTGAGCCCCTTCATCTGCAACAAATTGTGCGAGTTCTTTTTGTTCCTCGTTTGGCATTCGCTCATATTCAATTCCAAAATGTAAGTTAACGACGATGAC
>DKGN01000010.1 GCA_002453275.1 Caryophanales bacterium UBA6769 | reverse complement strand
TTACATTGTATGGCTGGTGTGTTGCCGAGCGAATTAACTAAGGAAGATGCGCTTCAAGTGTATAAAGAAAACTTAAAGCTTTGCGCTAATCAGTTTAAAAAGTACGGCATCACAGTCGTGATTGAGCCAATTAATCCGATCGATATTCCAGGATATTTCCTTTCTGACGTACAGTTGGCTGTTAAGATGATTAACGATTTGGGCCTACCGAACATTAAGCTTCAATATGATTTTTACCATATGCAACGTATGCAGGGGGAACTTATTAATACTTTTAAAAAGTATAAAGACGTAATTGCTCATATTCAAATTGCAGATAATCCAGGTCGACACGAGCCTGGCACAGGTGAGATTCATTATGAAAATGTTTTTCATAGCCTTAAGGATGAAGGATATGCCGGTTTTGTCGGATTAGAATACAATCCAAAAGGGAAAAGTGAAGAAAGTTTTACGTGGTTAAAATAACGGACAGGACGTGAAGAGATGAAAGTAGGTTTTATCGGATTAGGGGTTATGGGCTCAAGAATGACGACAAGATTACTTGAAGCAGGGCATGACGTCATCATTTATAATCGAACGAAAGAAAAAATGATCCCATTTTTGGATAAAGGTGCAAAAGCAGCTGACAGTATTGAAAAATTGGCTGAAGGAGCGGATGTCATTTGCACATGTTTATCAATGCCTGAAGATGTAGTAGAAGTGTATAACCTTATTTTTCAACGTGCAAAGGCAGGCACGATTTGTATAGATTTCACAACAGTTGGAATGGATACGAGCCAACAAATGGCTGAACGTGCTCGTGAGAGGTCCATTTCATTTTTAGATGCTCCGATTAGCGGAGGTCCTGAAGGGGCCGAAGCTGGTACTTTGACAATTATGGTCGGTGGAGATAAACAGGCATATGAAACTGTATTGCCTGCTTTGCAAGTTTTGGGTGAAAATATCCAGCATTTAGGGAAGAGCGGAATGGGTAGTGTTGCGAAATTAATGAATCAATATTTAGTAGCGGTTCATTCGCTCGCTTGCTCTGAAGCAATGGTCGTTGGCTCAGCATTAGGACTCAAGTCTGAACAACTTTATGATATATTGAAATCTAGTTACGGGGACAGCCGTATGCTTCGCAGACATATGGAAGATTACGTGTTAGATAGACAGTTTCAACCTGGTGGAGCAGTAAAATATGTACATAAAGATGTTAAATTAGCGAACGTGTTAATGAAGCAGGCAGGCTTACACGAATTTACAGGAAATATGGCACAAGCAGCATTTAATACAGCCATTCAAGTAGGTCTTGCAGATGAAGATATGTCAGCAATCATTAAGCCGTTAGAAAAAGAAAGCGGTACAATCGTAAAGAAGTAATGAGAGAGGGGGAAGGACCCCTCTTTTTCAGTTGTTAAGTAGAAAAGTAGCTAATTAACGTATGAACGCTCTACTTACTTGTCTTTATTCACTGCACGCTCTTGATAAGCAAACACTTGATTGAACACATCATCAATGTTGACTAATTGTCCAATCGTCGCTCCTTGCTTAATTTTATCTTGAAGAATATGTTCCGTTTCAAGTAATTTAATCGTTTTCTCTAAAACGTCCTCTGCGTCAGATTTTGGAACAACTACAACCCCGTTTTCGTCTGCAATGATAAGATCACCAGCGCTAATTGACACGCCAGCGCATTGGATATCGACGTTTACATGACCATACCCAGATATCGAAGCGACATTTGGAACGATACCTTTTGAAAAAACCGGAAATTTTAATGCTCGTACTTCAGAAACATCGCGGCAACACCCATCAATAATCGCTCCAACAACCCCTTTGTTTATTGCTGACATTGTCATGTTTTCGCCCCAAAATGCTGTATTGTTTGACCCATTGGAATCAATGACAATAATGTCACCAGGTTGACATAGATCGATCGCTTTAAACGCTGCTGCAAGATCAGAAGCTAAAGTTTTTACAGTGACAGCAGTTCCTGCAAATCGAATACTATCGAACAAGGGCTTCATATCGGACGTCATCGCGTTAAATCGTTCCATACTATCTGAAATAGCGCACGTTACGGAATCATAGTTTTGTAACAGTTCATTAAATTTTGTAACAATTGCTTCGTCAGTCCGGTCAATCTTTTCAATTATTTTCATCTTGTAAACTCCTTTGATGTTTTGTTTTTCTTATTGTAAATGATAACGCGAGATAGTTACATATTAAAGGATAATATCTCATTAATTTAAAGATTGTCTTACTAATTTAACTTTTTTAAAAACTAGATCTATAGTAAACTAGAAGGAAGCTGCCGTTTGCTTTCAAGATTTATTATACTAGTATAATTTACACTTAAAAATATAGAAGGTGAGACGAACGTGACTGTTATTCCGAAACGAGCATCAACAGTAGTGTTAATGGATCGTAAATCAAGGGTGTATTTAACGAAACGCCCAATTACAATGAAGTTTCTTGGAGGATATTATGTTTTTCCTGGAGGGACAGTAGATGAGCAGGATGAAACAGTTGGAAATAATCATGTTCTTAATCATCCAAATCTAACTTTAAGTCCTGCATATTATATTGCTGCGGCTAGAGAACTATTTGAAGAAGTCGGTGTGTTACTCGCCAGTCGTGCAGATGGTCGTCCGGTTATGTTCAATGAAGCAAAAGAACGAGAATATCGCCAACAGCTTGTTAAAGGACAAATGTCATTTGAAGAATTGCTTAAAAGAGAAAAACTCCATTTTGATTTTAATCAATTAAAATACTTCGGAACGTTAGTCACACCGGAAGGAAGTCCCTATCGTTTCGACACAAGCTTTTTTCTTGCAGAATTACCTGATGGTCAGTCGCCTGTTCCGGACACATATGAAATTGAGAATGCATTTTGGGCTACACCAGAAGAAGCATTATCCGCATATTCTCAAGGTAAATTACCGATGATTTCACCAACAATCTTGTCTTTGGAAACGATAATTAACTATAAAAAAGGCAACCCTCTGAAGTTGCCTAAAAATCCTTATTTATTTTAGCGTATTGAGAATCTTGCTTCGCGACTTTCTTTTCTTCGATTAATTTAATTAAATGGGCTTCAGTCGTACGCTGTGCTACGCCAAAGATACTTGGATGAATGGAATCCTCATAGATCATTTTTGTTAAATCGGCAGATGAAAGCTGCTCATGATCGGTTAGAAATGCTAAAATCTGTTTTTCTCGATGGATTCTTCGCTTAATGACAAACTCGATATGCTCATATGGATTATGTACCCAGTCACCGTGGCCGGGACCAATTTGTGACATTTTTAATTTGTTAAGGGTGTGGAGCGTATTCATATAATCTTGCATGTTACCTTCTGGTGGCCCAATCCATGTCGTTCCTTCGGCAACAATATTATCACCGGCAATTAAGGTTTTTAATAAAGGGATGTAAAGGTTTAATTGTCCTTCGGTATGACCTGGGCCATGAATAACTTGCAGTTGAGCACCTGCAATGTTGAGCGTGTCATGATGGCCGATCGTCACGAGGTTAGTAACAGGAGAGATAGCATTAGCGATCGCTTCCTTTTCTAATTCATGACAATATACGATCGGTGACCAATCAACAAGCTGGCGAACACCTGGGGCGTGATCAGGATGTGAATGGGTAATTAATATTTTCTTTGGTGTTGCTAGATTGTTTTCTTGAATGGCTTGATTTAACTTTTGACGAGTCGACTCTTGATCGTAGCCTGCGTCAACTAGTAAACTTTCGTTCTCATTTCCAATGATGTAGCTATTTGTTGTCGTATGAGGCCATAATGTTGGGGTAGGGATCGGTACGCGAATGACTTTGATGATTGCATCTGACTGCACCAACATCATCCTTTCTAAAGTTTATGTTTAGGTAATATGTAGTACTCATCAACAATACTATACCAAAGGTCTCGCATTTTTTATACAATAATTAGCCAATGTTATTCCGTTAATGTGTGGTAACAGCGGCTTTTTTTGTGACTTTACCTGTTTAAACATACGGTTTATTGAATGCTAGACGAAGACGGTCAACGGTGTGAGTAAACATATAAGCAAAGACAGGATGAATACAGTTAAAAATATGTGTAATCATTGACAGTTTAATAAGTGATATGGTATTAATTTTAATGATTATCACTCACATGAATAGAGTGCTAATTTTAAGCGTAAAAGGAGAGATTGTAATTGGAAAAGAAACAATTTCAAGCAGAGTCTAAACGTTTATTAGAGCTAATGATTAATTCCATCTATTCACAAAAGGAAGTGTTTCTAAGGGAATTAATTTCGAACGCGAGTGATGCAATTGATAAAATTTATTATCGGGCGTTGACAGATGAGTCCCTAACTTTTGAAAAGGATAATTATTACATAAAAATTGAGTCAAACAAAGAAAAAAGAACACTGCGAATCATTGATACAGGGGTTGGCATGACGAAAGAAGAACTCGAAAATAACCTAGGGACAATAGCCAAAAGTGGTTCTCTCGCATTTAAATCTGAGCATGAGCTTGAGGAAGATTATGATATCATCGGCCAATTCGGTGTTGGTTTTTACTCGGCTTTTATGGTCGCAGATGTCGTTACAGTAATAAGTAAACCATTAGATAGCGAAGAAGCTTATAAGTGGGAGTCTAAAGGTGCAGATGGCTATACGATTGAGCCTTTTGAAAGAGAGCAAATTGGAACTGAAATTACTTTGCAGTTAAAAGAAAATACAGACGATGAGTCGTACGATGAATATCTTGATGAATATCGTTTACAAGAAATTATTAAAAAGTACTCTGATTTCATCCGCTATCCAATCAAAATGGATGTAACGGTCCAACAGCCAAAAGAGGGTGAGGATAATGAATTTGAAGAGCATGTAGAAGAACAAATCGTAAACAGTATGGTACCGATTTGGAGAAAAAATAGAAATGAATTAAAAACGGAAGATTACGAGCAATTTTATAATGAAAAGCATTACGGATTTGATAAACCATTAAAGCATATTCACATCCATGCGGATGGTATGGTAAGATATCAGGCGATCTTGTATATTCCCGAAACGAAGCCATTTGATTATTACACACAAGAGTATGAAAAAGGCTTAGAACTTTATGCGAATAGCGTTCTTATTATGAACAAATGTGCTGAGTTATTACCTGATCATTTTAGTTTTGTTAAGGGAATGGTTGATTCTGAAGATTTGTCATTAAATATTTCAAGAGAAATGCTGCAGCATGACCGCCAGTTAAATATTATTGCGAAAAATATTAATCGCCGCATTAAAAACGAACTGCTTCAACTTCTAAAAAATGAACGAGAGCAATACGAGAAATTTTATGAGGCGTTTGGCAGACAATTAAAATACGGTGTATATAGTGAATTTGGTGCAAATAAAGATGACTTACAAGATTTAATTATGTTCTATTCGTCAAAAGAGAAAAAGCAAGTTACTTTAGAAGAATACGTATCTCGTATGCCTGAAGAACAAAAATACATTTATTATGCAACAGGTGACTCATACGATCGGATTGAAAAATTACCACAAACGGAAGTAGTAGCCGAAGAAGGTTACGAAATTTTGTATTTTACCGAAGATATTGATGAGTTTGCGATTAAAGTGCTAATGAATTATGACGAAAAGGAATTTAGATCCGTATCAAGTGGGGATCTCGGTATTGATTCAGATGAAGAAGAAAAAACCGAGACGGAATCAAAAGAGCATGAACAATTATTTGAGAAAATGAAAGAGCTTTTAGCAGAAAAAGTAAAAGATGTACGAGCTTCAAAGCGATTAAGAAGCCATCCAGTTTGTTTATCTTCTGATGGAGAAGTGACGATTGAGATGGAAAAAGTGTTAAGTGCTATGCCAGATAATCAAAATGTAAAAGCAGAAAAAATCTTAGAAATCAATGTGGAACACGACGTTTTCCAATCATTACAATCGGCATTTGACAGTGACAAAGATAAGTTCAATCTATATACAAACATTTTGTATAACCAAGCGCTATTAATCGAGGGTTTACAAGTGCAAGATCCTGTCGAATTTACAAATGACATTTGTAAAGTTTTAGTTTAATGTAACAGTCCTTCCAGTAATGGGGGACTGTGT
>DKGN01000207.1:11022-12975 GCA_002453275.1 Caryophanales bacterium UBA6769 | reverse complement strand
CTTTGCGCTCACAGACTTCGCAATCGTCTTCACAAGCAACGTTTTTCCAACACCTGGAACATCTTCAAGCAACACATGACCATTTGCCAACAAAGCAGTTAAACTTAACTCAATCGCTTCTCGTTTACCAATGATTACTTTTTCAACGTTATTCACTATTTTTTCAATTAACGGGCGATGTAAATCCGTCGGCGCATTCCCCATGCTTCTCTCCTCCAGTACTCTCTTTCGACACGAAGTAATGAATTGACTACTAGTATAACAAAAATACAAACTTAGTTGTGAACTAGACTTTAAACCAGTTTTTTCATAATAAGGAAACGATAGTATTAACTAAAAGGAATTCCCTTAAGAAAAACAAAGGGATTAGGAAGAAAGACTAGCTCATAAAAAAGAAACGACAAAATGCAACGATCATTATTCTATTTCCCAGGAAATACTACAAATTTCCCTTTACACTTATCGGTGTTTATCATAGTTTTTGTCAATTCGTATGCCTTTAGGAACATGCTAATGGGGTGCCTTCTTGTAACAAAAAAGAAAAACCGTCTCCCTCTTAGGAAACGGTTTGCTTTGCCTTTACATTACATTCTATAGTTATCTTGTTCATTCCCTTGTTGTCCTTGTCTTTCCGCCGCCTTGTCTGCCCGTTTAAATTCATTCGTGTATAACACTTCTTGTGTCGCACTCAATCCATTGTATTTCTCCTTCATTTGTTCATGTGGTCGCTTCTTTCCTTTCATGACGATCGCTCCTTTCGCTTTTGCTCTTATCATTTCCGTACGAAAGGATTTTCAAACATTATGAAATGGAGAAATTACCGCACCATTTATAGCAACTGGGTTAACAATAGTAGTTCTGTCAAACTTACCGTTATTATGATGCCACACTGTGAAGGGTTCCCTTTGATTGAAACTTGAAGGTGTTGTCTCTACAATAAAGGAGTGACTATATTCATTGGAGGGGATCGTGTAATGAAAAAACTTGAATCAATGGAAGCATTTGAACAATTAAAAAATAATGGGAAGCATGTCTTCTTATTTTCTGCCGATTGGTGCCCAGATTGCCGTGTTATCGAACCATTTTTGCCAGAGATTGAGAAGAAGTTTACTGAATATGAATTTGTTTTCGTTGACCGGGATGAATTCATTGACCTTTGTGGTGAGTTAGATATTTTCGGAATCCCAAGCTTTATCGGCTATGAAGATGGAAAAGAATTAGGCCGCTTCGTAAGTAGAAACCGCAAGACGCAAAAAGAAATTGAAAAGTTCATCGAATCATTGAGTAATTAACTTTTAAAAACAGCAAGCCATTGCTGTTTTTTATTATTCGTTTAACGAGGTAAATGTTTAATTTTTATTCATAATGACCTCAAATTCCTCCACTCAGTCATGTTAAACTTATACTAGGGATAGGGGGCGCACACTCATGGTAACTAGTCAACAGCGAAATCGAAAAGCATATCTCTATGTAAGTTTTCTAGTTCTTATTATGACGAGCAATATTTTAATTTATCATTCCCCCTTACACACAATCATACCTGAGGATGTAACATGGGTTGTATTTGGCTCACTTCTCGATTTAACCATATTTGCACCGCTCCTTATTTTATTACTAACCCGAAAAAAAGGCTTTACCTTCAAACGAATCATTACGTGGATTGTAATCGGCGCATTATTGGCTCGTCTGCTTATTCCGACAGCTTACTTTGAACCTTTTCGACACGTTCCTTTATTTGCACTCGGAATTGAAGCCAAAGTTCTCTTAACAGAACTTTGGCTCTTGTTGCTATTTATTTATCATCTTCCGAAGATTTTTAATTATGTCAAAGAGCAGGAAGTGAGTCCTATATTTAGCTTTCCCCAAGCTATCGAAACTAGAGTCCGTTCACTGCCGCTTATCAAAGTAATTTCGGCTGAACTTCTAATGTTTTATTACGCTTTTACAATGTGG
>DKGN01000207.1:0-10927 GCA_002453275.1 Caryophanales bacterium UBA6769 | reverse complement strand
TTATTACGCTTTTACAATGTGGAAAAAACCCGTTCCCGAAGGACCGAATTATTTTTCACTTCACAAAAATACAAGTGTCACAGCTTTTTATATTATGCTCATTCATGCGATTATCATTGAGACGATTGGCATCCACTGGTGGCTACATAGTAAATCATTAATCGTTGCAATTATTCTTCTCGTTCTGAACGTATACTCTGTCATTTATTTAATCGGAGATTTGCAAGCTATGCGCTATAATCCAACATATGTTACGGACGACAAAATCTATTTATCCCAAGGGCTTGGAAAAAGAATCATCATCCCGTTAGATAAAATCAAAACGATCACATGGGGTCATAACGCTGCAATTCAATCTAAAAAGGATAAAAACTTGCTTGAATTTATTGCAAAAGACTTTGAGGATGCCAAGCCCGACTGCCTAATCGAACTGAATGAACGAATAGAAGCCGTCTTGTTTTTAGGCATGAATCGAACCTATTCTCAGGTCGCCATTCGTCTTGATGAGCCAGAACGATTTAGAAGCTTATTAGATAACAAACTGAAGTAATTCAGGACTAGCACTCATCCTTTTAATGAACTTTTTTCTAACAAAAACATGGTACAATCTAACAATGAGAACGATTTTAACATAGTTTGGAGGGTGAGAGAAATGGAAGTAATACGTAAAATCATTCATGTTGACATGGATGCTTTTTTCGCCGCCGTTGAACAGAGAGACAATCCACAGCTTCGCGGGAAACCTGTCATCGTTGGCGGACTTCCGAATACACGTGGTGTCGTCGCAACGTGCTCCTATGAAGCACGTAAATATGGCATTCATTCAGCAATGCCGTCAAGTATTGCTCAACGAAAGTGCCCTCATGCTATTTTCATACGGACAAATATGGGAAAATACCGCGCTGTCTCCAAGCAAATTATGCAAATTTTTTTCTCGTTTACAGATCTCGTGGAACCGCTCGCTCTTGATGAAGCCTACTTAGATGTCACACATAATAAAGTCGGGATAACTTCTGCCACGTTGATCGCGAAAGAAATAAAACAAAAAATTTTCACCGAAACGAAATTAACTGCCTCTGCTGGTGTCTCTTATAATAAGTTTTTGGCAAAGGTCGCATCAGGTTATCAAAAACCAGACGGGTTAACGGTCGTTACCCCTGAACAAGCTCCATCCTTTATCGATCACATTCCAATTGGAGATTTTTTTGGTGTTGGCAAAGTAACTGAAGAGAAATTTCTACAACTAGGGATAAAAAATGGGAAAGATTTACGTACTTTGAGTGAAGAAACGCTCGTTCATGAGTTTCACGAGCGGGGGCGAACCCTTTATCAAAATGTACGCGGAATCGATCGTCGCCGCGTCAATCCCAATCGAGAAAGGAAGTCACTTGGGAAAGAAACGACTCTACGACAAAATTTGAGTAATAAAGTGGACATGTTACCTATTATTCAACAATTAGCTGAGCATGTGAGTGAACGTCTACGAGCCAACGAACTCGTTGCAAAGTGCGTCGTTCTTAAAGTGAAGTTTGCTGATTTTTCCGAGCGAACGAGGCGCGTCACACTTGAGCGCCATGCAAATGATCAAGTGACGCTATCCTATCATGCGGAGCAATTATTAGATGCGTTCGATTTAGAAGGACAATCCGTTCGCCTACTTGGAGTAACAACCTCCGAACTCATTTCAGAAAATAAACGTGACGAATCAAAGGGAAATCAGTATGAGCAGCTCACGCTTTTTTAACTGAAATTTTGCTTATGATACCATTCAGCTGCGGCTTGAACTTCTTGCATTGTTAATTGATGGCCCATCTTTTCCCAATGGATTGTTACATTTGCATTCGCTTTTTCAAATAATGCTTGCAGTTCTTTTGATTCTTCGGGAGAACAGATTGGATCGTTTACCCCTGCACCAATGAAAATTTGCTTTTCAGCTAAGTTTGGTAGCTCAATGTCCCTTCTCGGTACCATAGGATGGTGCAAAATCGCTGCTTTTAAAGAATTTTCAATCTGAAATAATAAGCTAGCTGCAATATTTGCACCGTTAGAATAGCCGACAGCGATTAAATTATGACGATCAAATTGATGCTGTTCCGCTGCTTCATTAAGAAATTCGTTTAATTCTTTCGTGCGAAAAATAAGATCCTTTTCATCAAACACGCCTTCTGCCAATCTTTTAAAAAAGCGTGGCATGCCATTTTCCAATATATTTCCACGCACACTTAAGACAGATGCCTCACTATCAATTACTTCTGCGAGTGGAAGCATGTCACGTTCATTCCCGCCTGTCCCATGAAGCAACAATAGCGTTGGTTTATTTGGATTTTTTCCGATAAACAAGTGTTCCATTCTTCCCGCTCCTTTAATCCAAATCTCGCACTTGAAACGGCAGTAGTCTTCGTTCAATTTGATCTCGATGCCGTTCATACTGTGGAGGTAGCTTCAATTTTTCGCCTAATGCTTCAAACGATTCATCAATTGCAAATCCTGGAGCATCTGTCGCTATTTCAAACAAAATTTGTCCACGCTCCCGAAAGTAAATCGAATTAAAGTAATTCCGATCTTGGACAGGGGTCACGCCTAAGCCATTTTTAGCAACGAGATTTTTCCAAGCCAATTGGTCTGCATCATCCTCTGCCCGCCATGCAATGTGGTGAACGGTCCCGACACCCATTTGCCCAGGGTGATTCGTCGTTACTTTCAAATCAATTGTATTGCCTATCGTTGCGGAGGAACGGTAACGAGCAAACTCTCCTTCTTGCTTGACGAATTCGAGTCCAAGCATATTCTCCAATACGTTTGCTGTTTCATTTGGATTAGCTGAAAACAGTGTCGCTCCGCCAAAGCCTTTAATTGCCTCGTCTTGAGTAACGTTGCCGAAGCTCCATTCACTTCTTTTTCCTTCTTCCCTTTCAACGAGTTCCACATGAAGTCCATGTGGGTCATCAAACTGCAAATAATCTTCACCAAAGCGTGTCGTTTTCGTAAAAGGGATCTTAAACATGTTCAATCGCCTCTCCCAAAATAAAAACGAGCCTTCCGGAACGACGTAGGACGTTACACCGACTTGACCGTCTCCGGTAACACCTTGACGAGCGTCTGCCCACGGAAAAAATGTAATAATCGTTCCTGGAGTCCCACTCTCGTCACCAAAATAAAAATGATACGTACCCGGATCATCAAAATTCACCGTTTGCTTTACTAAGCGTAAGCCTAAAACTCCGGCGTAAAAATCGACATTCTCTTGGGGATGACCAACGATCGCTGTAATGTGGTGAATGCCCGACGTTTTTTTACCCATATCTTTTTCACTCCTATGTCTTCCTTCGCTTTTTCACAAGATTGATTTACCGTAATCATTGCGTTAAGTTCAATTAGCCAATAACGACGGGATCGAGAAGAGACTTTATCGAAGCAAGAATGCTAAGTGCTGTTAAATAGCTCGTCTTCGGATTGCTTGGCATTGGAAAATTTTCAATCGTCAATGTAAACTCGCCAAAATCGCCACGTGCTTGAATCGAATGAATGTTTTTATCGACATTCGGATCTGCGATAATTTTCACTTTCGTGTCATTAGAACCGAGCCCAGCGAGCGACAGTATAATTGCAACATTAATGTTTTTTGGAAATTGTTCAATTGCTTTCGTTGCCAATCCATCAAAAATAACTTGTTCCCGATCCGTATTAGCATCCACAAGTGACGCTGCAGGTTTTCTCGTCGTAATCACAACCTCTTGTAGGTTGCCTGACAACTTCGCAGCCTGTATGAGATCAAGCCCTCCGATCGCACCTGACGGGAGTAATATTTTTTGATTATTCGTCTTAGCAATCTTTTGCAAATCGGCATAAAACACTTGATCGACAAGTGCGCCGATACTAATAATGAGTAAATTCTTCTGCGCAATGATTTGAGGTGCATACATACGAACAGCTTCGATATTTGCACATTCTACGACAACATCAATACCTGACTGGAGAAAGTCGTCTAAATTTTGGTAAGCAGCTACATTATATTGTTCTGACAGTTCTCCAAGCTTTGCCTTTGACTTTTTTCTTTCGTCAAAAATTGCTTGAATCGTAACACCGTGTAAATGGTTTTCTTCATTTAATTTTTCTAATAAAAATGTTCCAAGTGCTCCACTTCCAATTAAGCCCAACTTCATCCTTTCCACTCCTTACGCTGTTAAATCAACATCTAGCAAAAATTCAAAGTTTCTTAATAGTACACGCGGAGGTACCCACCGAAACAGTGCATTTCGTACCGAGGTGACAAGCCTATTTTCAAGCTGTGCCCCTACACCGATGTACCGGGACATCATGATTATCTTTTTTGTCCGTTTCACCCGTTTTTGTTCGTAGCGATGTAATGCGTCATCAGCTCGTTCAAATGTATTAAAGCAATTAGCTAAAACGATCGCGTCCTCCATCGCTTGACCAGCACCCTGCCCCATGTTCGGTGTCGTCGCATGCGCAGCATCACCAAGCAATATAATCCGACCATACACGAATTTATTTAACGGGCGAATATCTTCAATATCATGATGGAGCAAGTGATTTTCTTTCGTTGCAAGCACGAGGTCTGTAACCTCAGCTGGAAAATCAGCAAATTGGCGAGCGACGTCCTCTACTTTAAAGCGTGTATATTTTTTTGCTTGCCGTTCTGCATTTAAACACGCAAACCAGTAGACACGATTACGTTGCAAGGGGACGATTCCGAACCGTTCGCCCCGTCCCCACAGCTCTGTTGACGTATGAGAACCATGAGGATTTGTTGCATGTGAAACGACTCCGCGCCAGCACGTATAGCCTGAATAACGTACAGTAGCATTCGCATTGACGGACTGTCTAATGGAAGAATGAATGCCATCCGCTGCGATGACATAATCAGCTTCAGCGACCGTTCCATCCGCAAACTTGACGACAGCTTTTTCCTCGTCTTGATAAACATCGACACACGTTTTATTTAAGTGGATCGTGTTTGGTAATAATGCAGCTTGCAACGTTTTATGTAAATCTGCACGATGGATCGTCACATTGTTCACCTGATGTTTTTCCGCTAACTCTGTTAAGCTCATTTCATTTAATAACTGACCATCTGCATCATAAAAATCTAGAATATCTAACCGGTTGCCAAGTGCTTCAACCTGCTCGCCCACTCCTGCATCATACAACGCTCGTAACGCATTTGACCCAACACCAAGACCAGCCCCGACAGGCTCAAGAACACACGCTGCTTCAAAAACCTGCACAGAGTGTCCGGACTTTTGCAGCGTCAATGCTGCTGTCAGACCTCCGATGCCACCTCCGATAATGATAAACTTTTTCACAAGCATTCTCCTATATGATCTATTCCTTAAGACTTTCTTGTTTCATCTTGATTTTTCTCGACCTTATCATGTATTCAACAGCTCCTGAACCGAAAAACACACCAATTAAAATAAACACAAACCCGATAATATGATTCATAACGATCGGTTCTCCGAGGAACACCATCGCACCTGTCACCGCAAAAAGCGTATTCAAATTAACGAAGATTGCTGTTTCCGCAGGGCCTACTTTTTGAATCGCAAAATTATATACCATGTGGCCGACTGCAGTACAAAGTAGCGCACTAAACAAAAAGATAAGTCCGTATTTCATAGAAACCAAATTTATCAATTGTGCAACATTTGATTCAAACGTTAACCCAACGACAAAAATAGCGAAGGAACCAAGCACAAGCATGTACCCTGTTAACAAGCGCGGGTCAAAGGTAGGGTTCAATTTACTAATTAAAATAAAACTGTACGCTTGCGTAAGCATTGAAATAAAAATCATGAGATCCCCAATGGATAGAGATGAAAGACCATCTACCCCTGCGAGTGATGTCACGATAATTCCAATAAATCCAAGAACAAATCCGACTATCCGTAAGCGTGTAAACGCCGATTTTAACAGTAAAATCGAAAGCATTAAAACGACGAGTGGATTCGCCCCTAAAATAATGCCTGTATTCACGCCAGTCGTATTCGCTACACCGAGCGCTAAAAAAGTATGATGCAAGATCACATTAAAAATCGCAATATATGCGAGCGTCGTAAGCTCTCGTTTCGTCGGCAAACGAAAAATACCCATCATTTTTGTCATAATTAAAACGGTAATTCCAGCAATAAAGATTCGTAACGCAGTTAGTAGGATCGGATCAAAATGGGTAACAAGCACCTTCAATGCCGATACATTCAATCCCCAAAACAACATTACCATTAGCAATAAACCGTAGATTTTTTTCAAAGTAACACCTATTTTCTCGCTGTTAAAAGAACGTTTCTCCTCCATTATAACGGTTTACTTTTGTGTAACAAAGAATCTCAACTTATCATAAATTCTAGCCCAATTAAAAAAGGGAAAAGGACAACTCATCCTTTTCCCTCATTGCTTATGCATTTTTTAATCGTGTATTTTCATGAAGCCATTTGCCCATTCGGCTATATAATAATAAGAAGACGACCGCGACAATGATTCCTTTTATAATGTTAAATGGTAATACTGCCGCCACGACAAGCTGTCGCAACGCACTCGTCGTCATTGGGTCCCAGCCGAGCAATGCAATATATGCTGGCAAGATCGCAATGTAATTTAAAATACTCATAAAAATAGCCATAAATAAGGTTCCGACTACGAGAGAAACAACTAATCCGTGTTTAGCTTGTAATCGTCGATATACAAAGTATGTTGGGATAACGAAAACGATCCCTGCTATAAAGTTCGAGAAATTCCCAATTGGAATCCCAGCTTCACTTCCAATGACGATATAATCAATAATATTCTTAAACAATTCCACGAGGATTGCTGCAGCTGGACCGAACATGAAAGCTGCGATTAATGCTGGAATATCACTAAAATCTACCGTCAAATATGGTGGAAATGGCGGAATTGGAAACTTAATCAGCATGAGAACAAACGCGACACTACTTAACATTCCAATCGTAACGAAAGACTTGATGTTGTACTTTTTCATGAATCCTCTCTCCTTAGAGATTCATCCCATGTAGAAGAAAGGCAAGCCTTACATATGCGATAAATAAAAAACCCACAAAGATGTACCTTTGCGGGAGAGTGTTCGGCATACGTAAATAAATGTTCAAATACTAGATTCGAACATACGGCTACCTCCATCTTCTCCCATCCAGACTGTACTGTCGGCTTTGGAATCTCACCAAATCCTGCCTATGTGCACGATTAAACATGCATTGATAAAGGCTCGCGGGCTTAGAAGCTGTACACTTCATTACCGCCGGTCGGGAATTTCACCACGCCCCGAAGATGAATCGATATTATGTTATTTGACTTTATTATAACTTACTTTCTTACAAATGTGAAGGGAAAGCTTTTTCATTATATCAATTTATCATTATTTTTTAATAGCTTGCTATTTTTAGTTGAATCATTTGCGCGGCATCAATCAGTGTGTACGCTGCCATTTCTCTAAAAAGGCCACTGCTACGAGTAGCTTCACTTTAGAAAACGACATTAAAAAAACCTGTTCTCTTGGAGCAGGCTTCAGACACGTTTATACTAGATGTAGAAAATTGGAATCAGCCGAAAGGGGTTACGACATGAACTTACCGCGAGAACCAGATAAAGTCATTTCCTTTGATTTAAAGCAAATGCAAATACAGATGTTTGTTTTTACATTGATTGCGATGCTAATTGGCTTTTCGCTCACTGCACTCATCCATCAAGGATTTTCATATACGATTACGCTTGTGAACTTTGGACTGTTTTTATTATTTTACATTATCGGCATTATCCTACATGAACTCTGTCATCTACTCGGTTTCATGCTTTGGGGGAAATGTCGATGGAGCGATTTAGTTTACGGCATCAACCGTGAGCTTGGTGTCGCTTACGCTGGAACGAAAAAAACATTACGTAATAAAGCGATGAAAAAAGCCCTTTTGCTTCCCTTCTGGGTAACGGGGTTTGTGCCGTTCGTGTTTGGAATTTATTTCAATAATGGACTGTTGCTCGGTGTAGCAGCACTCTTAATCGGTGGTGCGGTCGGTGATTTTGCAATGTATAATCAACTTCGTAAAGTAAGTCATGATGCTTTTATTATCGATGATTTAGAAAAGCCACAGCTTTACGTGTATTTCGATGACCCTGATGTGGTCAACTAACGACGTGCATCGACTCCGACTGCTTCACTTACGTTCGTGAAGCCATCACGTATTAACAATTGAATTAAATGCTTGTTTACCGCTTTTACAATGCGAGGGCCTTCATAAATCATCCCTGTATACACTTGCACGAGACTTGCACCAGCACGAATCTTTGCGTACGCGTCCTCGCCTGTGAAAATGCCACCAACTCCGATGATTGGCACCTTGTCTCCGACTTCTTCAAAAATTTCTTTAATCCATGTCGTTGAACGTTCTGTTAGTGGCTTGCCACTCAGCCCACCCGCTTCCTCTCGATGCGTTTCGTTGCGTAGATTCTCACGTGACAACGTCGTGTTCGTCGCAATAATACCCGATAACCCTTCTGATACAGCAACTTGGACAACATCGTGCATCTGTTCATCAGACATATCAGGCGCAACTTTTAACAAAATTGGCTTTGGAGTAAGCCCGTTTGCTTCTAGCTGTTCTTTCTTTCCTTGGACACCACGAATTAAGTCACGAAGTCCTTCAACCTCTTGTAAATCTCGCAAATTTGGTGTATTCGGTGAACTCACATTAATGACAAAATAATGACCATATGGATAAAGGGCTTCTAAGCATTTCTCGTAATCACTTGTCGCATCCTCATTCGGGGTTAATTTATTTTTTCCGATGTTTATCCCGATTGGAATTTGCGCTTCCGCGTACTCTTGCAAATTTGCCTCGGCTTGTGTAGCACCCGCATTGTTAAAGCCCATCCGATTAATGACCGCTTCGTCTTCCACTAGGCGAAATAACCGAGGCTGTTCATTACCTTCTTGCCCAAGTGGTGTAATCGTTCCAACTTCAATAAAGCCAAATCCAAGTGCAGCAAGAGCCGAATACACTTCTGCATTTTTGTCAAAACCAGCCGCTAAACCGACGGGATTTGGAAACTGGAGCCCCCAATATTCTGATGAAAGACGTTCATCCTTTACGGTGTACATCGAGCGCAATAGACGGGTCATACCAGTCCTTTGAGCGAGGGATAATGCCGAAATTGTGCGCTCATGTGCTTGCTCTGGATCAAGTGAAAATAAGTATTTTTTCATCATAGGATACATCGTGACTCATTCCTCTCTATGTCCTTCTTACAAAAAGGGAAACTACTAATAAAATAGACGCCGCAAGAATACTTAAGACGAGTAAAATAATCGCAAGTTGAATAAATAATTTCTGCCATATAAAAAACATCGAAAGCACAAAAATTCCTGCAGTAACAAGACCGTATGTAAAGTGCTGCTGGTCCTCTTTTCGTGCAGCTAAAAATAATTGAACCGTTACGATATTACATAGAAGAATGACCATAAGCATAGACAACGTATCTTTTGAAAAAATCCCTGCCCCTTCCTCCGTCGTCAATGTAGCTAGCGGAAAAACAAATAAGTTAATGACGAGCAACGTTGCTGCCCAAAGTATCCAATAAGTTGATTTACTCAAAGTAAAATCTCCCTCTCCTTCAGACCACTATATTCTTAACTAACTTTTTATTAAATTTTCAAACGCCGAAGCGAGCTTGAAAGTATTCTTATCGAGTCCACTATACCAAACGAAAAAAGATAATTTCCGTTTTTAAGTAATTTGTCGAAATTTAATAGTTAAACTCCCTATACCTTTCCACCAAATATGAACAAATATCGGCTTCTGTAAGGAAGCCACGATGACAAACCCTACACTATTATTAAGGAAGATTACGGTCTAATTATAGACGAAATTCGACAATTTTTCCTATCCATTTCATTTTAACAATGAGTGCGCTATAGTAGAAGCAGACATCTTGGATTATTAGAAAAGAGGCTTCCTTATTAAGATGACGAATTTACAGCACGAATCGATGGAAATGTTGAGAGATACAAGTCGAACGTTCTTTATTCCAATTACATTTTTAAAAGATAAATTAATGTACACCGTTGCTTCAGCCTATTTGTGCATGAGAGCTATTGATGAAATTGAAGATCATGAAACACTTGATCATGATACGAAAGAGCATTTACTCCTTGCGACTAGCGAGCTACTAAAAAAACCATTCGACCAAGCGACATACACTAAATTGCTAAGCCCTTATGAAAAGACATTACCTGCTGTTACGAAACGGCTCGGTGATTGGATTAAATTATGTCCAAGTGGAATCGTTGATAAAGTGAAAAGTGCCACGAGCGAAATGGCCACAGGAATGGCGAAGTGGGTGCAACGCGATTGGATCATTCGCACGAAAGATGATTTAGACGAGTACACGTATTATGTTGCGGGGTTAGTTGGAACAATGCTGTCTGACATATGGAGATGGCACGATAATACGGAAACGGACCATGAATTAGCGATTGCGTTTGGGCGTGGCCTGCAAGCCGTCAATATGCTCCGAAATCAAGATGAAGATGATTTGCGTGGTGTTAATTTCATGCCTCAACATTGGAATGAAGCTGATTTATTCGCATATGCGAAAGCAAATCTCAAAAAAGCAGACGAATACATTGAAGCTATAGACAACCCACAAATTCTCTTATTTTGTAAAACACCACTTCAACTTGCCCATTCAACATTAGAAGCTTTAACAAAAGGGAAAGAAAAAATGTCCCGTGAAGAGGTGCATGAAGTCGTTGAAGATGTAAAACAACAAGTGAATCACTAAAATGAAAATCGTCTTCCCATTCAATAGGAGAAGACGATTTTATTTATTTACAGTTGAACGATACTGTGCGGTATGTGCTCTGTTGATTTCCGCTCTGGGCAGTCGCTTTCCGCGGGCA
>DKGN01000208.1 GCA_002453275.1 Caryophanales bacterium UBA6769 | reverse complement strand
CATGAACATTGACATAATAATTGCTGCTAACACAAGCGGTCGGTTTGTTCTTTTGTTTAAGGTAACGGCTCTCATTTGTGACGACGACATGTTGGCACCACTTTCATATCAAACTCATTCAATCGTAAAATAAGAAGAATCTGCCCCAACTAAGTTGGCCGGACAGATTCTCGATTCATTTCATGGAGATATCGATTCATATGCTTTAATATCGCACGACGGGTTAAAATCCCTGTGAAAATTCCTTCATCATTCACTACACATAAAAACGGGTAGTCAATTGATAGTCTCATTCCTTTTGATAAGCTCTCATTCTCATGAATATATGGGACTTCCTCGTTCATTACATCTTCAACAACTTTATTTTCAAGTCTTTCTACTTCGATTCTTTCTATCCCTAAAATTGAATCTAAAATTAATGACATGCTAATCAGGCCTTTTAATTTGAACGTCGTATCTACTACTGGTATTGCAGAATATCCTGATTTAATTAAAACGAGCATTGCATGTTCTAATGGGTTGTTCATGTTAACATGTGCGACTTTTTCGGATGAAATCATCAACTCTGTAATTTTCATTTCATTTAAATTCCGCAAAACATTACACCCCTTCGGAAGTTTTTCAAAACGAGTTGATCCCAACTAAGAAGGGTTCATAATTAAGTGTATCATAAACTTTTAAAGCCAACTACTGTTCTACTACAGTTTCTCTTGTTTTAAGTAGTATTTTTCTAACGAATTGGTTTAATTTTCGATGAAAAAGTGAATACAAAAAGTAACAGTGGAAAGTGAGTGATAAAATTGTTACTTGAATTAATTGAAGAGAAAAGACAAAAAATGATTTTAACAGCAATGAACTGTGGACTAACATCAAAAAAGACGATCCGTTTAAGTCAGGAGCTTGATAAGCTATTAAATTTAGTGAACAAGCCTCACCAGCACAATGAGGCTAAGGCACACGGCAAATAATTCACCCATTATGAAAGCGCTTACCTACGCGTTACCATATTTTATATTACGTTAATTTGATAATAAAGTAAAGTGATTTAAACTTTAGCAAAAATGAAAAAAGCGTGTATCTCAAGTAAGGAGAGATACACGCTTTTTATAATTAAACTACAATCCACATTTTAATTGGGCTCCGCAGCTTGTACACGTGTTACAGCCACCAATATCCTCTACTTCACCTTCACGGCAAACTGGGCACGTATTCCCAAGTTCCGATCCAATCGTCACTTCCGTAGTCTTTAATGGCGCAATCGTATCGACAAGAACAACTTTCTGTGGGGCTTCTGAAGTTTCTTCCTCTACAAATGAATTTTCTTCAGCAGTTAATGTTAATACTTGTGCATCCCGGCTACCGTCCACATAAACCGTTCCACCCTTTGCTCCACCATGATAAAGTCGCTCATATACCGCTTCAACTTGTTCAACTGTATATCCCTTCGGTGCATTGACCGTTTTACTAATTGAACTGTCGACCCAACGCTGAATAACACATTGGGTATCTGCGTGTTCTTCAGGCTTTAGTTCCATTGCTGAAATGAACCATTCTGGCAGATTGTCTGGATCTGCATCTGGATGACGTTGTAAATATTCTTCTACAATTTCCGCCTTCACTTCAATAAATTTCCCTAAGCGTCCACTTCTAAAGTAAGAGAATGAGAAGTAAGGCTCAAGGCCTGTTGAGACACCAACCATCGTTCCTGTTGAACCTGTTGGCGCTACCGTTAACAAATGGGAGTTACGAATACCGTTTGTTAGAATGTTTGAACGAACCTCTTCTGGCATTGTACGTAAAAAGCCTGAATCGATAAAGGCTTGTCGTAACCTGTTAGTTTCTTCATCTGTTTCTCCAACAAGAAATGGAAAACTACCTTTTTCTTCCGCTAGGTCAACGGAAGCCTGATAAGCTGTCGTAGCAATCGTTTCAAAAATTTTATCAGTTAGTTTATTGCCTTCTTCAGATCCGTAAACTGTTTCACAATAAATTAACAAATCGTGGAGACCCATCACACCTAAACCTACTCGTCTTTCACCTAATGCTTGCTTTTTATTTTCTTCGAGAAAGTACGGTGTAGCATCGATGACATTGTCTTGCATGCGAACACCGACTTCAACCGTTTGCTTTAACTTTTCAAAGTCAACTGTTTTTGTTGATTTATCTGCCATTTGTGCTAAATTAACCGCAGCTAAATTACAGACAGAATACGGTGCGAGTGGCTGTTCCCCACACGGATTTGTTGCAACAACCTTTTGTCCATAAGCAGTTGCATTCGTTTTGTCATTCGCGTTATCAATGAAAAAGATGCCTGGTTCAGCTGAGTACGTCGCACAAATGTTAATGAGATTCCACAGTTCTCTCGCTTTAATTTTGCGAAAAACCCGCACAGGAAAACCTTTTGCTTCCCATTCCCGAACATCTCCATATTTATGCCATTCTTGATTATAAGTTTCCATTTGGTCAGCATTATAATTTTCAACATCAGGAAAACGAAGCTCGTATTCTCCGTCATTTTCAACGGCTTCCATAAATTCTTTCGTTAAGCAGACAGAAATGTTAGCTCCTGTTAAAAACTCAGGTTTATGAACGGTATACGTCCCACCCGTTTGTAGCTTTTCTTCAGCTTCTTGAATAATCCGATCGTTAAAACCGCCTTTACCAGGCATGTTTTTATAGTTTACAATCCCCTGGTACATCGCTTCTTCAGTTTCAGTCAAAGGAGTGAATTTTAGTTTTTCATGAGCAAGCTGCTTGATTTGCGGATCATTTGTTTTTTCAATTAAAAAGCGTAAAATCCGTGGATTTTGCATTTTAGAAATAATAAATTCAATAATGTCTGGATGCCAATCCGCCAGCATAATCATTTGAGCGCCCCGTCTTGAACCACCTTGTTCAACTAAATGAGTAAGTTTGGCAATATCATCTAACCATGAAACCGAACCTGATGATTTTCCGTTTACACCTTTTGCAAGTGTATTCCTTGGTCTCAAGGTAGAACCATTTGTACCTACGCCGCCTCCTCGACTCATAATCTCCATTACTTGCTTACGATGATCAGAGATTCCTTCGCGTGAATCTTCAACAAAAGGCATGACATAACAGTTAAAGTATGTCACATCTGTATTCGAACCAGCTCCGTAAATCACCCGTCCTGCTGGAATAAAATTCAGAGAAACTAATTCATTATAAAATTTTTCCGTCCACTCTTGTTGTTTTTCTTTTGTTACCTCAACTGCAGCAAGCCCGGTTGCGTTCCGCCTTGCGATTTGCTCATAAAATATTTCTAATGGTTTATCAATAATATCTAGCGATCGTTTCGCAATTCCTGTTTTAACTTCTTCAGGATTATCTAGATTGCTACGATAATCTTCTTCAATTAAGACAGAGGCAGTATTTTCTTTCCAATCAATATCCTTAATAAAGCCAAGTCCTCTAGCTGGAAATGTTGGGTCTTCTTTCACAGTTAAAATGACAAAGTCGCCGATTTTCAAGGTTACTTTCTCCGTATCTTTAAATGCATAGCGATCAAGCATGACGAGCCGTGAAACACCTTTAAAGGTTGTTTTCATATCACTCGTAATCGGGTGAACTTGAGAGAATTTAGCGATGTCCCCATTCAATCGTTCAACATTTACTTTCTTTTCTTCAGCAAGCGTAATTGCCATTATACTCCTCCTCTAAACCTAGTGCCACTGCAAGCTATTTATGTAATCAATCAATAGTTGTCGATTTGTGTTGAATAGCTAATCAATGTGTAATTATCATACCACATAAGAAATTACCTTAGCAATAAAAAATCAATATATAGTGTAAAAATGTTACTAATTACACTATATATTGATTTAGATTCGATTAAATTTCATTTTGTCAAATGCTAAAAAATATCGATAAAAGTAGAAAAATGAAGAAAAGATACCTTCTACTTATAAAAATCCTTGTTTTTAAACAATTTAGCGTAAATAATTCCATTCATTCTTTTCATAGCGTTCTCTTTGAATTCTCGCAATTTCTTCATGTTGGGCAGAAGTAAGCTGTAACGGTTCAAGATTAATGTCTAGACCTTTTGAAAATCCAATTTTAAACGCTTGAATCGCTTCCTCAAGCGTAATTTTCCGACCAAGTAGCTCATTAATAGTAATCGCTTTATTTTTAAAATCTTTCTGAAGCTTATGTCGATGAGACGATGAATCAAACTTAAAAAGATCAAATAGTTTATCTTCATTTACATCAAGTAAAATTGCACCGTGCTGAAGAATGACCCCTTTTTGTCTCGTCTGAGCACTGCCTGCCACCTTTTTTCCTTCAACAACGAGTTCATACCAAGAGGGTGCATCAAAGCAAACAGATGATCTTGGAGATTTTAGGCTTTCTTTATCCTTTGTTGTCGCAGGAACAGAAAAGTAAGCATCCAATCCTAACTCACGAAACCCTTGTAAGACACCTTCTGAAATTACTCGATAAGCTTCTGTCACACTCTTTGGCATGTTCGGATGGTCTTCTGAAACGATCACACTATATGTAAGTTCATCTTCGTGAAGAACAGCCCGTCCCCCTGTTGGCCGCCTGACAAATCCTACACCTTTATTTTTCACGGCCTCCATATTGATTTCTTCATTCACTCTTTGAAAATAACCAATCGATAGTGTGGCTGGGCTCCAACTATAAAAGCGAATGACAGGTGCAAGCCCCCCTTCACTTTGCCAGTTTAGAAGCGCTTCATCGCATGCCATATTATATGCTGGTGAACATGAGCCTGAATTTAAGAAAAGCCATGTCTCCTTCATGATCTTCATCCTTTGCGTTAATTTAATAAACACGAGCCTTAAAATAGAACAGTCTTTATCATACCAATAATGGGAAAGACCTTTCAATCGACAACAATAAATAATTGAATTTATTTGGATTATCGCTATAATTTACATAGAGAGATGTTGTGACTTGAACGGATAGGAGCGTGGCAAGAAACATGTTGTTATGGATTTCTATTGCAATTGTGATTGCGTATATAAGCTATGTCATTATTTCAAAGCTTCTTCAAAAGCGTTATCTAACAAAATTATCACAGGATGAATTTATTTCTGGATATAGAAGATCACAATTAATTGATGTTAGAGAAGAAAAGGAATATGACAACGGACATATTTTAGGAGCTAGAAACATTCCTACGACTCAGCTTAGAATGCGATTTTCTGAAATGCGAAAAGATCAGCCTGTTTATTTATATTGTGAAGGTAGTGCTCGTAGTAGTCGAGCAGCACAGTTTCTCAAACGAAAAGGCTACACTCAATTGTTTTACTTAGATGGTGGATTTCGTAAATGGACAGGCAAAATTAAAAAGAAATGACCTGATTGCTAAAAGGTCATTTCTTTTTTTGTTTTTACTATGCCTTATCTCATGCGTTCGTTATGTTAAAAATGATGAACTTGGACAATATAAGTAGTGTCAGGCTACATAATGAACAACGTATTGTTTTTATAGGAGTTGGTTCAATGATAACCGTCAACTTTGATGAAGCATGGGAACGAACATTCCTTGAACATTTAGCAAATGATGGACCTTGGGATAATTGGGAGCTCGCTCAATTAGCAATGGAAGCTGAAACTGAATTAGCGATCCCAACTTTTTCAGGCCTACAGGCACTAAAGCATTTGCCAGAACTAACTATTTTACCCCATCAATTAGCTACCGCTGAGCAAGTTGTAGAAAAAATGAACGGTAAGGCCATTCTAGCTGATGAGGTTGGATTAGGAAAAACAATTGAAGCTGGTCTCATTCTAAAAGAATATATGTTGAGAGACCTTGTTCAGAAAGTGCTTATTCTCGTCCCTGCTTCGCTCGTCTTACAATGGGTACAGGAATTGAATGATAAGTTTTATATCCCTGCTATCCCACAAAGAAAATCTTACGTTTGGGAGCAATACGATGTCATTGTCTCCTCTCTTGATACTGCAAAAAGAAACCCTCATCGTGAACTCATTTTTTCACAAGATTGGGATTTTATTATCGTAGACGAAGCACACAAATTAAAAAATCGCAAAACAAAAAACTATGAATTTGTACAACAACTTAAAAAAAGATTTTGTCTGCTATTAACTGCGACACCGATTCAAAATAAGCTCGAAGAATTATACAACCTAATCTCCCTGTTAAAGCCTGGATATTTAGGCAATATTGATGAATTTCATAAAGAATATGATGCAACGAAACGTTCACCTGAAGATGAAAAAAACCTTAAGCTGCTTATTCACAATGTAATGATTCGGAACCGTAGAGAAGATACGGGACTCGATTGGCCAAAACGCCATGTTCAAAATATTACGCTCGCCTTTAGTGACATTGAAAAACAAATTTATGACAAAATTACAGCTGCTAAGCAAAATGGATTGCTAGGTGAGCATCAGCTTTCTACACTAACATTATTAAGAGAAATATGCTCGAGCCGAGAAGCGATATTTATGACACTAAAGAAAATGATTGAAAAAGAAGATACGAGTGAAACAACAAGGCAATTTGCTCAGGAACTCGTTGAAGATATTCAGAAAGTCGAACACCATGCAAAAGCAAGTAAGTTAATAGAAATGATTAAACATATTAACGGTAAAGTGATCGTTTTTACAGAATATCGAGCAACTCAGCTTTACTTACAATGGATCTTAAAACAAAACGGGATTAGCTCTGTCCCCTTTCGCGGTGGATTTAAGCGGAGCAAGAAAGATTGGATGACACAGCTATTTAAAAACAATGCCCAAGTGCTCATTGCAACTGAAGCAGGCGGTGAAGGGATTAACTTACAATTTTGTCAACATGTCATCAACTATGATCTGCCTTGGAATCCAATGAGAATTGAACAACGAATTGGTCGGATTCATAGAATTGGTCAAGAGAAAGATGTTCACATTTATAATTTTACGATTAAAGGAACAATTGAAGAGCATATATTGGCACTGCTTTATGAAAAAATTGAACTTTTTGAAAGCACAATCGGTCAACTTGATAATATTCTTGCGAAGCTTGATTTAAAAAACATTGAACATTATGTCCAAGATATTTTTTTACAGTCAGATAGTGAAGGCGAAGTCAAAATTAAAATGGACAACCTTTCTGAACTGATTAACTTCCAACGACAGCTCCAGGAGGCGAAGCATCAAGATGCAGCAACGTGACATTCAACACTATCTTGAACGTTTCTTTAAAGCAAATCAGTGTGAAATTATTAGTTCTGAGGATGGACTAGTGAAGACAAAATTAACCGTTGAACTTGATAAGCTGCTAATGAATCGGCCTTTCTATTGGCACTACATTGAAAATACGGGCAACATTGGTGAACCGATGACCCTCACATTTTTAACAAAGAAAAACGATAACCAAAAAGGAGAGTTCATTCATGTCGGCTCGCCAAGATTACATCAAATTTTTGAAACAGCAAAAAAAACAGCATCCTATATTCGTCTTTATGAAAACATTACAGGTAGCCATGCTGGATACGTTCCCTTAAATCCATGGCTCAACTTAAATGTGAAAATTTCTTATTTATGTGATCAAAAGAAAGATTTTTTACACTCTATCGGCTTAGAATTAATTACCGGTCAAATGATTACTGAGTTTTATAAAAAGTTAATTGACATTGACTTAACTCCCAAACTACCGGATTATACATTTCCAATCACACCTTTAATTAAGCCTTTAAGTGGTTTAAACAGAATTAAACAACAAATTAAACTGAATATTAATCAGGACGATCATGTGTGGGCAGATAAAGCAAAAGCTCGGTGGGAAAAAGATCTTGCATTACTTGAACATTTTTACGCGGAAAAAGAAAAAACTGACGCGTATAACAATGAGAAAGAAGCTTTGCGAAAGCAATACGAACCAAAGATAAATGTGGAGGTCATAAATGGAGGCATCTTCTATTTAAATAAAGCGAGAAACTTCCTTGCTGAAACACAAAAGGCCACGCCCTAAAGCGTGGCCTTCACGTTTCACTATGTAGCTTTTAAAAACCTTCTATAGTTTAAATCGGTCCAGGAGCTCCGCCGCCATTAAAAACATCAATAAATGTCATAACGCTAAACCAGCCAAAAACAACGACTGCTAAAAGTGCAAATACAAAGCCCAGCATCTGTTTCTTGCGCAATTGACGAAAAATCGAAACGAGCGCTAATAATGTTACGAGCATAAAAATAATTGCAAGAGCCATGACTGTTCTCCTTTCAAAGTTGTTCTTCATCACTATTATTCCCTTTTCAATAATGAAAATGCATTTACTAAAAAGGTGTTTCCGAAACATATTCTACCTGTTTTTGCTTCATTTGTCGAGGTAACTTGTTTTTTTGAGACATTCGCTTCAGTTAAAGTTTAGAAAAATGTAACAAATATTCGGGGTTGCAAATTAAATCTCTGAATTATTCCTATGTTTAGTGTAGAATGTTGTGGAATATACATCATCGTCGAGGAGGGATTTAATTTGCATTGGAAGCAAGTACCCGTTGGACCATTACAAGAAAACACATATTTGATTTGGAATGAAAAAAATGAAGGACTCATCGTTGACCCTGGAAGTGAAGGTGAGCGCATCATACAGGAATTAAACGCAATGAATGTTACACCACTCGCAGTGCTCTTAACTCATGCCCACTTTGATCATATCGGTGCTGTCGATACAGTACGCGACGCCTATAACATTCCAGTCTACATTCATAGAAACGAACAAGACTGGTTAGAAGACCCTAACAAAAATGGCTCTGCCCGCTTTCCTTTAGGCCAAATCACTGCAAGAAAAGCGGAGAATATCATTCCAGGGGAAAAAACATTGACAATCGGAGACTTTTCAATGGAAGTATTCGAAACACCAGGTCATTCTCCAGGCAGTGTCTCTTTCTACTTCGCAAATAGTCGTGTCGTCTTTTCCGGAGATGCCCTTTTCCAAGGAAGCATCGGACGCACCGACTTACCTTTTGGTGATCATGACTTGCTCATTGAAAGCATTCACCAAAAGTTACTCACCCTTCCTGAAGATACTGAAGTATGCCCAGGACATGGACCTGAAACAACAATTGTAAACGAAATGAATATGAATCCATTTTTAGCTGGTTTTTAAACAAAAAAGACGAAGTTAGGATACCTTTGATTAGAAGGTTCCTTAACTTCGTCCTTTGTTTTTGAAAAGTTATAAATTATGACATGATAAAAACTGTCCAATATGTAAAGCCACACATAAAGATTGTTAAGTATGCCCCAAAGAGATACATATACATCCTCTCTGACAACTTTAAATAGCTTAACGCTACAAACACAATCGTTTGCGCTAAAAATAACATCGCCATGTTATCCAAATCACCTAAAAACGCCATGATTGCAATCATAGCCGTCCAAAATCCTAAAACTCGATACATACGATCCACCTAAGAACCCTCCTTTACTTCTACAATCATTATACCCATTATATATGAGACGACTTCAACTTGTAAATGGTAGAGCAATAAAACAGTGGCAAAGTTGTGTCATTTTCTATAAATTTACAATAATAGTTGGGCTAGCTGGATTCGAACCAACGCATAACGGAGTCAAAGTCCGGTGCCTTACCGCTTGGCTATAGCCCAACACTAATATGTTATGGGGCGGCTGATGGGAATCGAACCCACGAGTGCCGGAGCCACAATCCGGTGCGTTAACCACTTCGCCACAACCGCCACGAAAATTTATGGTTATAGTTATATGGCAGGGGTAGTAGGAGTCGAACCCACATCGACGGTTTTGGAGACCGCTGTTTTGCCATTAAACTATACCCCTACATGGTGGAGGGGGACGGATTCGAACCGCCGAACCCTAAGGGAGCGGATTTACAGTCCGCCGCGTTTAGCCACTTCGCTACCCCTCCAAAGTAATGGTGCCGGCCAGAGGACTTGAACCCCCAACCTACTGATTACAAGTCAGTTGCTCTACCAATTGAGCTANNTACCGCTTGGCTATAGCCCAATAACAGTTTTTATTATGAGCAACTATAGAACTAAAAATACAATTTTTATAAAAAAAGAAGGATTTTGGGGAAGTATGCCGAAAGAACTATTGCGGCTATATAAAAGGATGGTGATTTTTTGAATGATATTGAAATTCTTTGCCTTGATTTAATTAAAACAGCAATGGAGCAAGATGCCTCTGATATTCATTTTCAACCGAAAAAAAACGTTGTTCGCATCCAGTTTCGGGTTCGGGGTGACATTCAACAACACGATGAAATAAGCCAACAATTATATCTGCGAATACTTTCCCACTTTAAATTTCAAGCAAACATGGACATTGGAGAAAAAAGACGCCCACAAAACGGTTCCCTCTCCCGCACTTTTAAGAATCGCCAACTAAACGTTAGGTTATCTACCCTCCCGACTCCATACAGTGAAAGTCTCGTTTTACGACTACTCCCTCAAGAGAACAATACAAATTTTCCTGATTTATTTTTATTTCCACACTCAGCTTTTCCATTAACCGCTTTTATCCTTCAAAATGCAGGATGTCTTATCATAACTGGCCCAACTGGCTGTGGAAAAACGACGACTATTTATTCACTTTTACAAGTAGCAATCGCTAAGAGCAATCGACGAGTCATCACAATTGAAGATCCGGTTGAAAAAGTGAATGACGCGTTCATTCAAATGGAAGTTAACGAAAAAGCTGGGCTTACTTTTGCTGAAGGGTTTAAGGCAAGCTTGCGACACGATCCTGACATTATCATGATTGGTGAAATTCGTGATGTTGAAACAGCAAAAATCGCAATTAATGCCGCTTTAAGTGGCCATCTCATTATTACAACGATGCATGCTAAAAATACACTTGGTGCACTTTATCGGCTCATTGAATTTGGAATTCCAATTAGCGACCTTAAGCAAACAATAACCGCAATTGCAACCCAAACATTAGTAAACACCATTTGTCAAAGCTGTGGCTCTGATTGTGATCCTCCATGTGCGGATAATGACGATAAGCGTCGTCTTGCTTTAATTGAATTACTCTCTGATGAAGACCTCAACGCCACTTTAAACTTTATTCAAAACAAAACAATTTCCGTTCCAAATTACAGAACGCTTGAAGATGAAATAAACAAAGCAATTCGTTTAGGTTTCTTACCTAAAACATTTAATAAAGTGTGGATTGATAGCTCATGAAAAACAAATGGAAAAAAGTGGAGATGGCGGACTTTCTAAAGCGTATCGGCACACTAATGAAAAGAGGCTACTCTCTATCGGACAGTATTGAGTTATATGCCATCAATGAAAGAATAGACGTACAAGAAAATGCGTCTACCATTTTAACTAAACTAAATAACGGTGAGCGAATTTATGACATATTGGATGAATTTCAATTTCCGAACGATATCGTAGCTAGCCTTTACTTCTTTGAACATTATGATTTAGCGGAAGGACTAATTGAAAGCGGTCAGTTGCTTGAAACACGGGAATCGTTCAAATACAAATTACAGAAAATTTTACAATATCCGATCTTTTTGCTTTGGCTAACAGGATTTATGATTTTTATGCTTTTTCGATATTTACTTCCTCAATTTACGAACTTATATCACTCGATTGGAAGTGAACTTCCACCAACTTCAAAAATCATTATTTCATCAATAAAAACTTTACCAACTCTTTTTGCAGCTGTCATCATTACAACGCTCTCTCTCTTCATCGTCATCGTACTCATCTATCGAAATAAATCACCCCAAACAAAATTAGTCGCATTGTTACGAATTCCTTTCGTCCATACGTTGACAAAGCTTCTCATCACACAGAAGTTCAGTATTAATTTAAGCTCACTCCTTCGTGCAGGTGTTTCCATTAATGAAGCAATTCACATTTTTCAACGGCAATCGTACTCACCTTTTTTTCAACTAGAAGCAAACGACATTAAGGAACATTTGCTAAGTGGAACATCGCTTGACGAAGTTATGCTTAATCGACAACTCTACCGAAGTGAGCTTGCAGCGATAATTAAGCATGGTCAAATGAACGGTCAACTCGCTGATGAACTAACGATTTATGCAGAGCTTCTGTTCCAAAGAACAGAAGATTACCTTATAAAAACAATGAATATCATTCAACCAATTATTTTCTCGATTGTCGGTCTCATCGTCTTGCTCATGTTTTTATCCGTCATGCTACCGATGCTACAATTTATCCAATCTTTATAAAATGATTTGAAAGGATGACTTTTCATGAAAAAATACTTAAAGGAAGAACGAGCGTTCACGTTAGTAGAAATGATGATCGTCCTTGCTGTAATTTCTGTGCTTCTCCTCATCATCGTCCCGAATATCACGAAAAACTCAAATGTTGCGAATGATAAAAGCTGTGAGGCAACGATAAAAATGTTACAGTCTCAAGTTGGTGTTTATACGTCAGATAACAATGGGACGAAGCCAACATCTATTAGTCAACTCGGTCCCTATATAGATGGATATGATTCTAATAAAGGAATACAATGTCCGAACGATGTTCCCTTATATATCGAAGACGGCATCGTAAAAAAAGGCACATAATAAATGAACTTTTTTGAACTTGAAGAAGAAGGCTATTCTCTCTTTGAGCTTATGATCGTTATCACTATCATCGGCTGTATGCTACTCATCATACTCCCCTCCTTTACTCCAATATCACAATCCAATGAAGTTGATCATTTTTTAAAACAACTAGAAGAAGATTTATATTTAACACAAACAATGGCATTATCTCGAGGGGCTCCTATGTACCTTGATATTACGTATTCAAGACATTATTACCGAATTTACATGGGTAGCAGCAGAATATTACAAAGAAATTACTCTGATAATATGCTAGTTGAAGGAGGAACAACGGAAACAACCATACACTTTAATCCTAATGGAAACATTCGAAATCCTGGAACATTATATATTAGTACAAATAAAGGAAGATATAAATTAACGTTCCAACTTGGGAAGGGGCGTTTCGATGTTACAAAATTGTGATGGTTTTACGTTTATTGAAGTGATGTTCGCACTTGTTATCCTCACTGTAACGATTGCTAGCACTGCTCCTGTTCTTTACGTTGTATTAAATGAAAGGCAAACGGTCTCTGAGCAACTTATCGCATATGAAGTGTTACACAATTCAATCGAAGAGTTTCGCGCCTCTAAAGGACAAGCTTCGCTCGCCTCTAGTTTCGAACGTAACGGTACACAATATGAACAATACACGACATACCTTAATAGGGATTTACATGTTTGTATTCACTGGGAGGGCAGGAACAAAAGAGTTTATGAAGAATGCGGAGTGGTGTCTTATGATTAGAGAAAATAAAGGATTCACTCTAATTGAAACGATGCTTTCTTTATTCCTCCTTTCAATCGTCATTTTTCTATTTCCGCTTATTTTTTCATTTTTTAGTCCAATAAAAAGTAATGACAAATTAAGTCTGAAGGAGGTCGAACTTTTCTATATGCAGATCTCCCGAGAAATTCACGGAGCAAAAAGCGTTCGAATTGACGGTGAAAAATTATTCGTTCGTTTAAAGACTGATGAAGAAGCTAGTTATGAGCAATATAATAACTTAATCCGACGCCGTTTACAAAATACTGGCCATGAAGTTCTTCTTCAAAACATCCATTCTGTCAAATTTAATATTCTGAAGCATAACCTTATCTCAATAAAAGTTACTGGAAAAAATGGAGAAATATATAAACGGAAATTTGTACTTATGAGTGAAGAACATGAGAAATGAAAATGGGTTTATATTACCATTAGCTATTATTCTCTCGCTTTTATTTGCGGCTCTCGTCATGTTTCAAATTGAATTACTTGAAAGTGATCGACATTTTTTTCAAGAAAGAAAAAATTACTTTCAGCATATTAACCTACTCCATTCCGCTTCATTCGATGTACTGTTAATCTTAGAAAAAAAAGATACAATAGAAGTTGGAGAAAATGGTGAACTTGACTTCGCGACAGGAACTGTCACTTATGAAATCGATAACGTATCAAACGACGCGATCACGATTAAGTTATTTTCAACAACTGGATTGACAGGTACTAGACAAGCAACCTTTACTTATGATCAAGAAACTAAAACAATTACCAAGTGGACGGAGTGATTAAACTGAAAAACATTTATATTACTGGATTTATGGGGGCAGGAAAAACGACAGTCGGAAAAGAAGTGGGCATGAAATTAGGCATCCCAGTCTATGACAGCGATGATGTTGTAGTCGATATGGAACAGCGCGCGATTGAGGATATTTTTAAAACCGAGGGAGAAGCTTATTTCCGTGAAATGGAATCAAAAGCTTTACGGTCACTTCCGACAAAAAATGCAGTTGTTACTACAGGTGGGGGAATTATTTTAAAAGAAAGTAATCGTCAATATATGAGGGAAAATGGAACTGTATTGTATCTCCACTGTTCAGCCGAAATCGTTTTCGAACGATTAAAAGACGATAAAACCCGACCTCTACTCTCTGGAGATAAAAAGAAAGAAATAACAACCCGTTTAGCTGAGAGACTTCCTCTTTATGAAGAAGCGGATTATACGATTGATACAAGCTCAATGACCATTGACGAAACTGTGGAAAAAGTTGTTCAAGTTTTGACTAAAAATAATCTTATTGAGCAAGCTAGTAATGGGTGATTGCGATGTCAGCTGATGAGTACGTAAAGTACGTAACGGAAAATATGTTAAAATATTTCTTTTCTTCAAAAGAGGAAAGGAAAAAATTAAAGCGGGCTAAAAAAACGAATAAAGATTCATTTTCTTATCGATGGTTTGGGATTGTATCGATTTTAATCTCTCAAAAAATCAAGGCTCGCAAGTTCCATTTAAATGAATAACAAACAGGCTAAATTTTAAAGTTTAGCCTGTTTGTTATACTTCAAGGCGATGTCCACGATGACTTGTTGGACCGATACCCGATCCAATCGGTAAACTGTGCTTAATCGCACATGTAATATAGTGCTTCGCTTTATTAACAGCTTTATGCAGCCCATGTCCTTTCGCAAGTTCTGCTGCTATAGCTGCTGAATACGTACACCCTGTCCCGTGCGTGTGCTTTGTATCAATTCGTTCAGCCGAAACAGAATAGTAAGTAAAGCCATCGTATAATAAATCAATTGCCTTTTGATCACTGCTTAAGTGTCCACCTTTAATTAATACATGCTTGGCCCCAAATTCATGGATACGCTTCGCTGCCTTTTTCATTTCGGATATCGTTTCGATGCTTTCAACTTCTGTTAAACGCGCCGCTTCTGGCAAGTTTGGTGTGATGACTGTTGCCTTAGGAATCAAAGACTTCACTAGTGAGTCAATAGCATCATCTTGAAGAAGTTGTCCACCACCTTTGGCAATCATAACAGGATCAACGACGAGATTATCTAGCTCATGATTCTTTATTTGTTCAGCAACAACCTCGATAATGTCACTAGAAAATAACATGCCTGTTTTGACTGCCTCTGGCTTCAGGTCTGTAGCAACTGCCTCAATTTGACTTACGACTGCCTCAACTGATTGAGGAAATACGTCATGAACCCCTAATGTATTTTGTGAAGTTAAAGCAACGATCGCACTCATACCAAATACGTCAAGCTCTTGAAACGTTTTTAAGTCTGCTTGTATCCCTGCACCACCCCCACTGTCAGAGCCTGCTATTGTTAAAGCTTTAAAAACTTTCATATACATCCTCCTTTCAATTCATAAAACAAAACAAATCATATTTACTCTACGTAACCGGTCGTTCCACTTGAAGCAGACGCATACCGTCTTTTTTGAATTCGGCCGGCCAAATAAGACTGTCTTCCCGCTTCAACAGCTAGCTTCATTGCTGTTGCCATTTTAGCTGGATCTTCAGCTTCAGCTACAGCTGTATTTAACAAAATACCGTCTACACCTAACTCCATTGCTTCTACTACATCCTTTGCGGAGCCAATTCCGGCATCGACGATAATCGGTACGTTTGCATCTTCAATTATAATTGATAAATTATACGGATTTAATATCCCTAGCCCTGTTCCGATTGGGGATGCCCCTGGCATTACCGCGGATGCACCAACTTCTTCTAAATGCTGACATAAAATGGGGTCATCAGATGTGTATGGTAACACTGTAAACCCTTCTTTTACTAATTGTTCAGTAGCCTTCAATGTTTCAATCGGATCAGGCATTAATGTCTTATCGTTAGCACAAATTTCAACTTTAATCCAATCACTTAACCCTGTTGCTCTTACGAGTCGAGCGATGCGAACTGCTTCCTCTGCTGTCCTTGCTCCTGATGTATTCGGTAAAAATTGAAACCTTGTCCGATCAATGTGCTGTAAAATTGCATCTTCATTTGGTTCATTTAAATTGACTCTTCGAACCGCAAACGTTAAAACGTCGGTCTGTGATGCTTCAATTGCTGCATTTTGATCTTCAGCATTCCGGTAACGACCCGTTCCAAGAAACAGCCTTGAATTAAGCTCAATTCCTGCAATTTTAAAAAGATCACTCATTAATTAGCCACCTCCAACAAAATGAACGAGTTCAATCGTCATCCCTTCACTTATTGAAAACCCACCCCACTCGCTCCGATCGATCACTTGCCCATCCACTTCTGCTACAACTAATTTATCGTCAAGTTTATACACCGTAACAAGATCAGATAACACCTTCACATTCTCAAGAACTTGCTCGTCTCCATTAACGATTAATTTCATAAGATTCCCTCTCTTTGATTTTTCGTATAAACGCCTCACACGTCGCTTTTACGTCGGGGCTTCCGACTACTTCACTAACTACACAGACACTTGTACCACCTGCTTGGAGGACGTCATCAACATTATGAAGTTTTATACCCCCAATTGGCACAAATGGAATTTTTATTTCTTCAACAACCTCTTTTAAATAGGTAATTGTCACTGGGTCAACAACATCTTCTTTTGTTTGTGTTGGGAAGATTGGTCCAACTCCGATATAATCAGCACCATTTTTTTCAGCAGCTCGTGCTTGGTCAATTGAATGCGTCGAAATCCCAATAATCTTATCTTTCATCAATTTCCGTGCCTCAACTAAAGGTAGATCATCTTGACCTAAATGAACGCCATCCGCATCAACCGACAATGCGATATCAATATGATCATTTACAATGAACGGAACATTATATTCTTTCGTTAATTGTCTTAACGATTTTGCTTTTTCCAAAATTTCTTTTTTTGAGCTTTTTTTATCGCGTAATTGAATGATATTCGCTCCACCTTCGATCGCTTCACGCATAACCTCAAGCATTGAACGATTCGGATGGAACTCTTCTCCCGTGATAACATATAAGCGGAAATTTAACACCTCGACACTCCTCTCTACTAAAAGATAATATAAAAAAACCATAATCAGTAATAAGACTAGATTATGGTCCTCAACACATAATCGACTTCCCTCCGCTGGCACCACCCAGATCAGGTTATGAGGGTAAAAGGGATCACCCCTTTTTCTCAGCTTTCTGCACCCCTAGTCTTCATTCCTATTTCATCGACATTTCTTTAACCTATATTATTACAAAAAATGGCGATAAAAACAATCTCTACATATATAAACTAGCAAGTAAAATCCCTAAATTGTCTGCATAAATTTCATTAAATTGTAACAAAGGCAACGGATTAACACCACTTCCAACTTCAATTGTAAAGCCTGGGCGTTGCCAATCTTGAATAAACCAGTCTTTGTAGCCTGCATAGCTATCGACGTACCGAACAGCCTTATACCCACTGACACGAGCAAATTCATTAACAATTGAGTCTGATACTGGTGGTTCTAACCCTTCAAAGCCCCAATAAATTTCCTTCCCTTGTGAATGAAATGCTAATACTCTGTCAAACGACCTTTCACGAGTCAATTGAGCCATAGCTAGCGCCTCTGGTTCCGTAAGTGGGCGTGCACCTGGAAAGTCACGCGGACCAGGTTCTTTCGGCTTTCGTGCTTCTTCAAGCTCCCATTTCGCAGGAAATTGGTTATTCAAATCAACCCCGCGAATATTTGCTTTCCAATTTGAAAAGCGCTGATCTTCATTATTTAATTGCAATGTGTGACTACGGAAGGGCTCTTCACTTGGTGCACCATGGATTACGAGATTAACCCCATCTGGATTGACCATCGGAACAAGTGATAACTGTGTGCTTACGTAAAGTGAAAGCATGGGTAATCCTCGTAATTGCGAGTGCGTCGTGAGCGAAAGTAAATAGTCATTTAAGAAAAGCATTAATATCGGGGTTGTCAACCATTCATTTGCGTGAAAGGATCCGTTAACGTGAACTTTTTTTTCTCCAATACCAAGCGTTATTTCAGGGATGGACTTACCCATAACGGAATTTCCGATTGAATTACTGTTTAAAAAAGGATAAACCGCTAATAATTTTCTTATATCGTTGGTTAGCCTTCCATAATCGTAGTTATTTACTTCACTAACGAGTCGCCACGTCACTCGAATCGGAACTTGAATTACATCCCCGACTGTCAAATGGGCAGGATCCAACTGTCGATTCATAAAAAGCAACTGCTGAATAGGAACTTGACGTTTGGAAGCGATAGACCAAAAAGTATCACCCTTATTGATCGTATATCCTTGAGCGATAAAGCCCGGTATTTGAACTTGTTCGCCTCGCCTAATATTAGTAGGCTGTAGATTAGGATTCGAGTGAATAAGTAAAATTAATGGGATTTGAAAAATCTGGCTATAACTCCATAACGTATCACCTTGCCGAACGACGATCTCCACATTCGTCCCTCCCTCTCTATCCCTACAAAGTATGCTATGTAAAAGATATATATAACGTACTAGAGGAACAGAGAGTCAGAGCCTTCCCCTCAATCCATTGTTTAGTATGGGCGGTACTACGTTAAAAATAGCGGCACAAGCACACGAAAAAATCGAACCGTAGAAGGTTCGATTTCATCATTTATTATTCATAATTGATTAGCTCTTCATCTTGGTTAAAAAAACGTAACAAATCACCGTAAATGATCCGATCCGATAATTCTAAGTGTGTCTCTGCTTTTTCTTTAAATGGTTCGCAATTTTCCAGCTCTGTTTCTTCAGTCGTGACTGTTTCGTAGCATAGATTTTTTGTGTAAATGTAATCTTCTGTTATGAAACTACCATCCCTAAACACTGCAAAATCTGAGCGTTCCTTTGAAAATAAATCATTCCCAAAATATATCCCGTCTTTAGCATCAATTCCTAGCATGTTCAAGAGCGTTGGCTTCAAATCAATTTGACCGCCTACTGTGTTCATCACTTGACCCTCTTGCCCAGGGATGTGAATAATTAACGGTACTTTTTGTAACTGGGCATTTTCGAAAGGAGTCACTTCTCGTTCCAAATATTCACCCATTGCTTTATTATGATTTTCCGAAATTCCATAATGATCCCCATAAAGCAAAAAGATGGAGTCTTCATAAAGTCCTTCTTCTTTCAATCGCTCAAAAAAGTTTTTAACAGCTTCATCCATGTAACGGACTGTTGTGAAATAACGATTTAGCGTCCCACTGTTAGAATCCCATGGCGGAAAGAATTGGTCCTCTTCATCTAAGGTAAACGGGAAGTGATTCGTTAATGTTATATATTTTGAATAAA
>DKGN01000202.1 GCA_002453275.1 Caryophanales bacterium UBA6769 | reverse complement strand
TTTTGATCGGTAGCGTATCTGAACAAATCGTCCGTCGTGCAAAATGTGACGTTCTCGTCGTAAGAGAAAATGTTGAACAAGCTTAATTGATAGCTATATTTAACAGGGCCTGCACAGCTAGTTTAAGCTGCAAGCCCTTTTTTAATCAAAACCTTCATTATCAATTGTTTTTTGAAAATCATGTAGAACCGAAAGTTTAGCGTGTTTCTCCAATGTGCTGGCGAGTCCGAAACCATAGCCACAAATCATTTATCACTGAGGCAAGTTCACTTATGTCATGATTAATTTCGCAAGAGCGTTCAAAGTTTTCTTCCTGGCCAAGTAGTTGTTGTTTCCGTTCAATTTGTTTTTCAATCGCTCGAATTCGATCTGGAATCATCCCGCGAATCTTTTCCCATTCTAATAAAATATCTTCCTTCGTTTCTCGCGAGTACTTTTCCCACTTATCATCTAATTGTGGTAAGCGAATACCGAGTCGTTCATCGTACAGAAATCGATACGTCACGAAAACATTCAGCTCCCTTGTTTCCGCTCGAGCAACAATCTTTTCATGTAAAATTTCGTTGCAACTTCAGCGACATTTTTTGCAAAGTAATAATTCAAACCTGCTCCAAGTGCGATACTCATTATAGGCACTCGAAACATTTTCTTCTTACGTAAGTATCGAAGCAGAAGTACTTTCCCCACTTGTTTCGCCTGACCTTCAAGCCAAGAACGATCAACGATGACATCATCGGCATCATAGAGAAATGGATGTGTGAGAGTTTGCACTTCTTTTTCAGTCGTTTTCCATGCAATGAGTTGGTACCTTTTTGGAACCGTTGCCGTATAAAAAACCTTTAATGATATTAACGTCTCTGTTGGATGGTAAGCCTTATACCCAAAGGTGAGCGCAATTGATTGAACGATACGTAAATGTAACGCAATCGTAATGGGCAAATCAACAGTGATGAATGGCAGTTTCCCAAATCCAGTTAAACTGCCGTGGAGCAATGATTGGATGCAGGCCTTTGATGTTTGTTTTTCAACTAACAAGCGTAACGTCTCGATTGGTAATGCTTTTAACTGCTCGATTGACTGAATCGATTCGTCTAATGAGTGGGCGTTAGCAATTATATTTTCAATCGTTAGCTTCTGCCATGCTGGCGATTGGCCGATTGATAAGATAAAAAATAAAATGGAGTCAAGTGAGTCAATGGCTTGTGACGGTCCATTTGCACGTTCTTGCTTTTGAGGTTGGCTTGGAAAAAATCGTTTTTCCCACTCGATAATCTCATCAAACAATGCTTGCTCTTTAGCCGTTAATGCCATTATCCTGCCTCCAATACCTCAGTTCTTAACAAAAGTATATAAGAATCAATCTTCACTGACAACGACATTGTCAGTAAACCATTTATCCAACTTTGAAATGACGGAAGCTAGTTCACTTTCGTTTGAAAATGATGGTAAAGACGCTATCAAGACCTCTTTTGGCGCAACACTGTCGCCTCCCTTTTTTTGAAGCATGAATATACTCTTCGCACTTTCTTCACTTTTAAACATCGTTTGTGGTAGCTGAATTAACCCTTGGATATGAGTATGTTCTTTTAAAAAAGTATGCAATCCTTCTGAGTCGCGCTCAAACAACCAATTTGGAATTAAAAAGAGGAGTACGGCCCCATCCTTCGCATAATGCAAGCTTTGCTCAATAAACAGGTGATGAGTATAAGAGTGTCCAGATTTCGCCCGCAAAGTGTATCGCTTCGCTACCTCATCATTCGGATAATATCCAACTGGTAAATCAGCAACAACAAAATCAACGGGATCGACAAAAAGTGGTTGCAAAGCATCACCGTGGAAAAGCTCAAGCTCATGCTGTTGAAGATTCGCATTTACGTAAGCAATTTTAAGTAATGTCTCATCTGCTTCAACCCCATATGCTTGAACAGACTTTTCCGATGTTAAGTTATTTAGAATAGCTGTCAGCAAATTTCCTGTACCGACTACAGGATCTAAAATCCGAATCGATTGATTCGCTACATTCCATTTATTAAGTAAATAACTAATAAAAAGGGCAACGGCATCTGGTGTCATTTCGTGGTGAGGCTGAACTGCTTCTTTCATTCCTTTTAAGATAGCAAGCTGCATCGCCTTGCGAATATCCTCCCGGGTATATTGTTCAATGTTCACCGATTGATAGAGAGCTTGTAGACGCTTGCGAGTCGTTTCTACGACAGAAGGTTCAATTTGCTCTTGAAATAAGTGCTCCCCTGTTTGTATAATCGCTTCTAAATATGGTGTTGCTTGTTCATGCTGTAACAATTCCGTGCTTTCATCAATAACGTTATATAAAGATTCAATTGGTGTTTGCTTGGACATCTTACATAGCCTCCAAAATAGTAAAAAAAGCTTCGATGTTCTCATCGAAGCTTTTTGTTTTCATATCAAAAATTTCATTTCGCTTAGTCCGCTTTTTGAGCAGCTTCGATCGCCGCCTCATAATTCGGATGATTCGTCACTTCATCAACATATTCAGCATATGTGACATTTCCATCTGAATTCACAACAAAGACAGCACGTGCTAATAATCTCATTTCTTTAATTGCTACGCCAAACGCTTTTCCAAAAGACAAGTCACGATGGTCAGACAATGTTACGACATCATCTAAACCCGCACTTCCACACCAACGCTTTTGCGCGAAAGGTAAGTCTACGCTCACCGTTAAAACGGTGACATTAGCTAAGCGTCCAGCCTCTTCATTAAACTTACGGGTTTGTGCATCACACACACCTGTATCCAAAGATGGAACGACACTAATGAGACGAACTCCTTGATAATCGTTCAATGTTTTTTCAGCCAAGCCGTTATCAAGAACTGTAAAGTTAGGTGCCTTTTCTCCGATTTGCAATTGCGAACCTTCAATTGTCACCGGATTTCCCATAAACGTAGTTGCCGACATGTACATCCCTCCACATATTTTTTTCATAAGAGGTGTATATCGCTAGATGTCCTTCAATCTTACATCGTTTGACGTTACGATTCCACTATCTCAACTAAATGAAGTGCGATGCCATCATCACGCTTACTTTTCTGTATGAATCACCCACGTATCCGCAAAATAATCATGCACACCTTGTTTTCTAGGTGAAAAAGCAACCCAAATATACACGAGTCCGAATAAAGCTTTGCTAATAAAGCGACCTATGATTTCTCTAAAAACTATCGTACCCCACGATAAATTATCGCCGTGAATCGAGACGACCTTTATACCAACAACCATTTTTCCGAGCGTTTGATTCGTTATTTTCGTCATAACCGCGAAATAGGCGAAAAAAACGAGACCCGTTAAAAATGCTTCAAGGGAAAATACGGCTGAGCGATTAGAAATATCAAATCCTTGAATGAACGGGTAAATGATAATTCTATTGATGCTTGCAATAACAATCAAGTCGATCAAATAGGCCCAAAATCGTAGCCAAAAGCCGGCATAAACATGTTCACTTTCATGAACACCATGCTCTTCAATCAGATCAGGTTGAGAGGTTATATCCATTTTCTATCACCTACTCTGTATATAAATACATAATACGCGGAGAATTAGATTCTAAAATCAGCTGGCGAATCCCTAATAAGTCAACTTCCGATCCGAACATTTTTTGTGCACTCATTTTGAAAAAAGAGCTAAGTTTAGCAGATGTTTCATATTTAATTACACCAAGATTTTCATCGCCAAGCTCCTGCTTGATTGCCGCTATCGTATCATCTAAATCACCAAGCTCATCGACTAAGCCAACTTCTTTCGCTTGCGTTCCATCATAAACGCGCCCATCAGCAATCTTTTTTACTTCCGCTTCAGACATGTTTCGACCCTGTGCAATCACATCGACAAACTCAGCGTATGAATTATCGACCATCGATTGTAAAATATCTCGTTCTTCCTTTGTCATATCCCGACTACCAGATCCGATATCTTTATATTTTCCACTTTTGACCGTTTCAAAATCAATGCCAATATTATCAGCCAATTGACTGTAATTCATTGTTTCCATAATAACCCCGAGCGAGCCTGTCATTGTCGCAGGGTTTGCATAAATCTTCGTTGCCGGTGCAGATATGTAATAGCCTCCAGAAGCAGCAACGCTTCCCATTGATACGAAAACAGGCTTTTTCATTTCTTCTCGGATGTGCTTGATTCTTTTATGAATTTCTGCACTTTCCACTACGCCACCACCCGGTGAGTTGACACGAACGATGACCCCTTCAACTGAATCATCTTCACTAGCTTGCTCTAGCATATTAATAAATACGTCGTGATTGTAGCCTTGGGCAAGTAATGGGGAAGCACCACCTACATCTTGGATGACTCCATCTAATTCTAACACTGCAATTCGATTAAAACTCGTTCCGCTTTCAACGACTGTTTCCGAAAAACCATCATCATCTAAGGCTAATAAATTTTCTTGAAAAGAAGCAAACTCTCCAAATGCTAAAGAAAATGCAAACTTTATCATAAGAGAAAAGACGAATATACCTGCTGCAATTCCGAGCGCAGCCCATCTTTTGGCGTTCATAGAAACCCCCTCTTTGTTGTAGTTCCCGACTTTGTGAAACAACCTTTATAGTACCATATTTTAGGCATAGAAAAAAGAGCGGGAAGTCCCGCTCTTGATAGCCAGTATATGAAGTTATTGTCGTGGAGTCATTTGACTTTGTGCTTGTTGAACTAAGCGCTTCGTAATCTCTCCACCAACAGAACCATTTGAACGAGACGTTGAGTCCGCTCCTAAATTCACTCCGAATTCTTGAGCAATTTCATACTTCATTTGTTCTAACGCTTGCTCAACCCCAGGTACAAGTAACTGATTAGAATTGTTGTTAGCCAAGGATTTCACCCCCTTGACTTATATGCTTTGTAAAATAAGCTGAAAGCATACGTCAATTCACTTGGTAATCCTCACCAAGACAATATTTAAAATAGTTCTTCATAGTGTGCTTTCGATGTTTGCGCTGAGAATGTTAACATCTCCGTTTGTTCAACAGCGTCATGAATCAATTCATCAACGTCTAAAGATTGTTCAAAAGCAATTGCCCGATCAAGTTTAGGCTTCGTTTTCGGATGAGCAGGCAAAAAAATCGTGCAGCAATCTTCGTATGGACGAATGGAAATATCATAAGTGCTGATTTGCTTTGCAATATCGACAATTTCAAGTTTATCCATCGATATGAGCGGTCGTAAAATAGGCACATTCGTCACGGCATTAATCGTATGCATGCTTTCAACCGTTTGACTTGCTACTTGTCCAAGACTTTCGCCGGTTACAATGGCTAATGCTTTCCGTTGCTTTGCGATCTTCTCAGCAATTCGGAGCATCATCCGTCGCATAATCGTCATTGAATACTCGTCAGGAACATGTTTTTTAATTTCTTGTTGAATAACGGTAAACGGAACGATATGTAGTCGAATATTTCCTCCATGTGCCGCTAACACCTCTGTTAAATCTTCGACTTTTTGTTTCGCTCGCTCACTCGTATAAGGCGGACTGTGAAAGTGTATCGCTTCGAGTGTCACCCCACGCTTCATCGCAAGGTAACCAGCGACTGGGCTATCAATCCCACCTGAAAGCATGAGCATTACTTTGCCTGAGCTTCCAACTGGTAAACCACCCGCCCCATTTATTTGCAAGGAGCTAATATATGTGCCATCACTTTTCACTTCGACACGTACTTCAATGTCAGGATGATGCACATCAACGCTTAGATTCTCACTATTTTGCAGTAAATGAGCACCTAATAGCTGGTTTAATTGCTGGGAATCCGTTGGAAAGGTCTTATCCTTTCTTCGTGCTGACACCTTGAAGGTTACAGCTTGATTTGAACCTTTCCGCGCCATTGTTAACGCTGACAGAGCAACTTTCTGAATCGACTCGACATCATTTTCCGCGCGCAGTGCAACACTCATCGATTGGATACCAAAAACAAGCTTCAGCTTCTCAATGATTGGCTCATATTGTTCTCCGTTTAACACGACATACATTTGATTATAGACCCGTTTTAATTCCACTTTTGGAAATTGTTTTAATATCGGAAGCATGTTTCTTCTCAAACGATCTTCAAAAACCCGTCGATTTTTCCCTTTTAATGCGATTTCACCGTACCGGATCAAAATGTGATCATATTCCATTAAGATCCTCCTATCCATTTTTTTTGCTCTTCTAGTAGTGTGCTTAATTTTTCAATAAATACTTTGCAATCTTCCATTGTCGTTTCAAATGAGAAGCTTACACGTAACGCTGTTAACGCGCGCTCCTCACTTGCGCCAAGTGCCAATACAACATAACTCGCTTCATTTTGCTTCGATGAACATGCCGATTTTGTTGAAATGGATATTCCTTCCTCAGCTAACGCATGAACGATTACTTCTGGCTTAAAGCCTAGTACTGAAAAATTGACAATATGTGGTGCTGAATGAGCTATTGCTGTATTCACAACGACATCATCCATTTGTTCAAGAGCGGAGACGGTATATTGTTGACACTGATG
>DKGN01000087.1:910-2600 GCA_002453275.1 Caryophanales bacterium UBA6769 | reverse complement strand
CCGTGCCCATGGAAAGCAAAGTATTCTGCCGGAGCGGTCAGATCGAATCAATTACCGCACAGTATCGTTCAACTGTCAATGTTAAATAGGAAAATCTCACGAAAAGATCTCTAGCAATGGGAAAAGGGGGACTCGGCGATGAACTGGTATGACAAATTGAATGGTTATTTTCCAACAAATGAAATGAAATCACAAATGCAGCTAAATGCGTTATTATCGGAAAAGCACGATTTATACTATAAAGATGAAGGACTACAACACATCATGATGTATGCAAAGTTCGATTCCTTTCTATTTATCGACTTTTTATGGGTTTCAGAAAAGTCTAGAGGCTCAGGGATCGGGCATCAATTAATCGAAAAATTAAAATCCAAAAATAAATCTATTCTGTTAGAAGCTGAACCGGTCGCTCCCCAAGATCCAGACACAGAAAAAAGACTTCGCTTTTATAGACGCGAAGGTTTTAAACATGCAAAACCGATTGATTATTGGTTTCAAGCATTTAAATCAAATTCAGAAACACAACTAGATATATGGTATTGGACAAAATATACTCATCATGTTTCAGAATGGGAAATATACGAATACATGAGGGAGGTCTATGAACAAATTCACTCTTATAAAGCAAAAGAAATTTATGGATACACTCCAAAACCGACGAATGAAATCATCCATTTTAACGAAAAGTGAGAAGCTCAAGGTAGTAAATTAAACCGTTCTAAAAAAAATAAACTGCACCCCTTAATTGAGTGCAGTAAATTCATTATTTTTATAACATATCAAATACTTGCTGAACGTCTTTATCGCCGCGTCCAGATAAGTTTACAATAATGATATCATCCTTTGAGAGTGTAGGTGCAAGTTTTAACGTGTATGCAATTGCATGTGCACTTTCTAATGCTGGAATAATCCCTTCCATTTTTGATAGTAACTGAAATGCATCGAGCACCTCTTCATTCGAAACAGCGTAATACTCTGCCCTACCTGAAACTTTTAATTCGCTATGTTCAGGGCCAATGCCAGGGTAATCCAATCCAGCTGCAATCGAATACGTCGGCATCGGGTTGCCTTCTTCATCCATGAGCGCTAAGCATTTAAAGCCATGTAATTCGGCCGGGACACCCTTTGTTAATGAAGGAGCTTGATCAGGTTCTATCCCGATCAGTCGGACGTCTTCACCTAAAAAGTGTGCAAAAGCACCAATTGCATTACTTCCACCGCCTGCACAAGCAACGATGGCTGTTGGCAGCCTTCCTTCCTTTTCAATAATTTGCTTCTTCATCTCTTCACTAATGATCGATTGAAAATGTTTAACTATTGTCGGGTAAGGATGTGGTCCGACAGCTGAGCCTAACAGATAGAAAGTATTGTCATGATTTTGCACAAGATCTCCTAGAGCTTCGTCAACTGCATCTTTTAATCTTCCTTGCCCTTTCTCAACCGGGACGACCTTTGCGCCTAACAGTTCCATTCGGAATACGTTAAGTGCTTGCCTTTTTATATCTTCTGCACCCATATATATGACGCATTCCATGCCAAACATTGCACAAGCCGTGGCTGTCGCTACACCGTGCTGACCCGCCCCTGTCTCGGCGATGATGCGTTTTAATCCCATTCGTTTTGCAAGGAGGATTTGTCCAATCGCATTATTAATTTTGTGAGCACCTGTATGGTTTAAATCTTCACGTTT
>DKGN01000087.1:0-782 GCA_002453275.1 Caryophanales bacterium UBA6769 | reverse complement strand
TATGGTTTAAATCTTCACGTTTTAAATAAATTTTTGCGCCACCGCATTTTGTAGTTAAGCGCTCTGCATAGGTGAGAGGATTCTCACGACCAACGAAGTCTTTTAAATAATATTTGTAATCTTGATTAAACACTTCATCGTCTTTAAATTTGAAAAAATTCGCCTCTAAATTATCCAATACTACTTGTAGTGCAGGTGGAACAAAACTTCCACCAAACTGTCCAAAATAACCTTTTTCCTGTACTATGCTCATCTCAGCTCTTCCTCCATTTATGAAATATTCTCTTCGATTTTAACAGGTCAGGCTCATCTTGTACAGATGTGTTTTTTCAAAAAAAAGAAGCAGGGTTTAAGATACCCCTACTTCTGATTGTTTTTTAATCTTTTCGCCAACGTACGCTGCTAGGTCAACGACACGACATGAGTATCCCCATTCGTTATCATACCAAGCGAGTACTTTAACTTTTTTATCTCCCATAACCATCGTTGAGAGACCATCGATAATCGAAGAATTCTCATTCCCATTAAAGTCAATCGAAACGAGAGGATCCTCGGTATATCCGAGTATTCCTTGTAAACCTTCTTCTGAAGCTTCCTTTAATACACGGTTGACAGCTTCGGCTGTAACAGGTGTTTTCACATCGACGACGAGATCCACAAGTGACACGTTTGGTGTCGGTACCCGCAAGGCCATTCCGTTCATTTTACCTTCAAGATGGGGCATTACTTTTGAAAGTGCTTTTGCAGCTCCTGTTGAGGTCGGAATAATGGACATCCCACAA
>DKGN01000034.1 GCA_002453275.1 Caryophanales bacterium UBA6769 | reverse complement strand
CACAGTATTGTTCAACTGTGAGAATTAAACTAAGGAAGGCATAAAAAAACTCTCGTCCGAGAAAATTTCCCAGGGACGAGAGTTATAATTACCCCGCGGTGCCACCCTAATTGAAGCTCTATGCTTCCACTATCCAGCTAACGCCTGTAACGTTCTTACTTACTCATTATGGTTCAGTAAGAAATCTACGGAGTGTCATTCATAAAGCGTATTGCGAGAAATGCTTTCAGCCTAGGACATCTCTTCTCTATACACCACTACTTTATTACTTTTCTCCCTCATCGATTCAAGTATGAATTTGTTACTATATTACGAATCGTAGCTTTGAATGTCAAGAGATGTTATTGTTCTGTATCCAAAATGAGTGTTACCGGACCATCATTCGTTAATTGTACATCCATCATGGCCCCGAATTCACCTGTTTCTACCGTTAAACCATTCTCACGCAATAGTTCGTTAAATCGCTCATACAAAACCTTTGCTTTGTCTGGTTTCGCAGCTTGTGTAAAACTTGGTCGTCGTCCTTTTCGACAATCACCATATAGCGTAAATTGAGAAACAGATAGAACTTCACCTTCCAACTCAAGTAATGAGTCATTTAACTTACCCTGCTCATCTTCAAAAATTCGTAAATTAGCAATTTTATTTGCAAGGTAAACTGCATCCTCTTCAGTATCTGAATGTGTAATTCCGACTAGTAGAACGACACCTTGATCTATTTTTCCAATCGTCTGCCCAGCGACTGTGACAGACGCATGCTTCGCCCGTTGTAAAACAACTTTCATCATTTACACTCCAATCATTGCAATACCCTTCTAACCGAATAAATATCGTGTACTCCCTTAATCCGTTCAACTACTTTTTGTAAGTGGTTCACATTATGAATTAGGATTGTCATATTGACTGTTGTCATTTTATTACGGTCTGTTCGTCCAGTAACTGTTTGAATGTCAGTTTTAGATTCTGCTACAACTTGTAAGACTTCATTAAGTAGACCTTTACGATCATAGCCTGTTATTTCAATATCGACGTGATAGTATTTATTTGTTTCACTACCACCCTGCCATTCCACATCAAGTAACCGTTCCATTGCAGCATCAGTCAATACATTTGGACAAGATTGGCGATGGATGGAGACGCCTCTCCCTTTTGTAATAAATCCAACGATGTCATCGCCAGGAACTGGATTACAACATTTCGACAAGCGAATAAGCATATTATCTACGCCTTTTACACGGACGCCACTATCTGTTTTCCGAGGTGGCATTCGCTGCGGCTTTGCGTCCGTAATCGACTCGATTAATGATTCATTATCGATTTCGTCTTTTATTTTTTTTCTAAGCCGATCGGTTAGACGTGTCGCAATTTGGGCGGCAGTAATTCCACTGAAACCAACAGCTGCATACATATCAGCTTCATTTGCAAAATTAAATTTCTTTGCTACTCTTTGTAGGTTTTCTTGTGTAAATACTTCTTCTTTCTCAAATCCTTGTTCATCCACTTCTCGTTCAATTAATTCTTTCCCGCGAGATATGTTTTCTTCACGTTTTTCTTTTTTGAACCATTGTTTAATTTTATTTTTTGCTTGCGAGCTTTTTGTTAATTTTAACCAGTCGCGACTTGGTCCATAAGAATGTTTAGAGGTGATAATTTCAACGATATCACCGGTTTTTAATTTATAATCTAGTGGAACAATGTTGTTGTTTACTTTCGCACCGATTGTTTGGTTTCCAATTTCGGTATGAATTCGGTAAGCAAAATCAATGGGCACCGAACCAGCAGGTAATTCGATGACATCACTTTTCGGAGTGAACACGAGGACAGAATCACTAAATAAATCCATTTTTAATGATTCAACAAACTCCTCTGCATCATCAGCAACTTTTTGCCATTCTAAAATTTCTCTAAACCAAGTTAATTTCTGCTCAAAAGACGATTGTTGGCTACTTTTACCTTCTTTGTAAGCCCAATGCGCGGCAATTCCATATTCCGCAACTTGATGCATTTCTTTCGTTCTAATTTGAACTTCGACAGGGTCTCCCTTTGGACCGATTACTGTCGTGTGTAACGATTGATACATATTCGCTTTCGGCATCGCGATATGGTCCTTAAATCGTCCAGGTAATGGCTTCCAACACGTATGAATAATCCCAAGTGTTGCGTAGCAGTCCCGTATACTATTAACGATTACTCTGACAGCTAGCAGATCATAAATTTCAGAAAACTGGAGGTTTTGCAGAACCATTTTTCTATAAATGCTATAAATATGCTTCGGTCTGCCTGATATATTAGCTTCGATCGATACTTTTTCTAGTTGATGGCGGATCTCATTTTTGACCTCTTCTACGTTACGTTCACGCTCAGTACGTCGTTTTTGCATAAGATTGACAATTCGATAATACTGCTGAGGATTTAAGTAGCGCAAAGAAATATCTTCAAGTTCCCATCTAAGTGTAGATATCCCTAAACGGTGAGCGAGGGGGGCGAATATTTCAATCGTCTCATTCGCAATTTCAATTTGCTTATCTTTAGGCATGTATTTTAACGTTCTTAAATTGTGCAGGCGATCGGCAAGCTTAATCAAGATGCACCGAATGTCTTGTGCCATTGCTACAAGTAATTTTCGATGGTTCTCTGCTTGTTGTTCCTCTCGTGATTTAAATTTGATTTTTTTTAGTTTCGTTACTCCGTCTACAAGATCCGCAATTTCCTCATTAAAAACCGTTTTTAAATCATCGAGCGTCGCATCCGTATCCTCTACAACATCATGAAGAAAGCCAGCCGCAACCGTAATATAGTCCATTCCAAGATCAACAAGAATTCCGGCAACTTCTACAGGATGCGTAATAAATGGCTCTCCTGACTTCCGATATTGCTTTTGGTGAGCTTTTTTTGCAAATTGATATGCTTTTTCCAAAAACTCACACTCATCTTCTGACATATAACTGCTTGCTTTATTTAAAATACTTTCTATTTTCATCGAATCACCTATGCATGATTGGCGATAGTGTCATGTTTGAACTCTATTATTGTAGAGTGATGTCACTTCTCGCATATCTATATTGTTTTTATTATCATGAATTTAAGTCGGACTGTAAAGAAAAACATTTCAATTGGCAAGTGTCTTTATTCTTATAGCGAAATTAGGCTGTCCTCATCTATTTTTTACACTTTTCACAGTTGAACGAAACTGTGCGGTAATGAATTGAATCCGATCGCTTCGGTAGAATACTTTGCTTTCCATGGGCACGGACTCAGCGTCGAAGTATAGGACGTACAAATGCAGAAATTTAGTACGCCACC
>DKGN01000047.1 GCA_002453275.1 Caryophanales bacterium UBA6769 | reverse complement strand
TCCGAGAAGGGTCGTTGGAAGCCGAGGAAGAGTGATCGGCGGCTTTGAAACAAATCGGGTGTGGCTCGTACCGACGTTTTTGCTTATTCCAGGTGTGGGGCTAGAAAGGTTGGATTGGTGGCCGTTGTTTGGGTGGGGAGATTCGTTTACATTTATGCTCGTTCCTTTTTTAATTGGCTTTCATCGGTTTCAAACATTTGCATTACCAGAGAAAGCAATTGGAAGGGAAGGGAAGCAAGTAGGACTCCTTGCACTTTTGTCAATGCCTCTTGCCGTGTTTGCGCTTATGTATAGCTGGAGTGTCACAGCCTTTATTGGAATTACGCTACTCGTTGGACTCCGTTTTTTCTTGTCGTATCGAGTATCCCAAGAAAGCAACGTGCGTCCTCCCTATTTTGCCGAACAAAACGACGGACTTATCATTTTAGCTATCATTCCTAAAACACCGGCAGCTCAAATGAATGTGAAGATTGGTGAAATCATTCGTCGAGTCAATGGGGTAGACGTTCGAACGTCGACACAGTTTTACGAGGCATTGCAAGTGAATGCCGCTTATATTAAGCTTGAAATTATCGATGATAATGGTGAAAATCGCTTTGAACAACGTGCTCTTTACGATAATGAACATCATGAACTTGGTTTGTTGTTCGTTGATGAAGCACGGGATCAATTTGATAAGCTCGAAGCAAGATATTAATTTAATAGGCTAGAACCTGATGGGAACGTACTTCACCTCAGGTTTTTTCCTGTTTAAGGAAGCGAATGTCAGTTCGTTCTAGTTGCTTTTGTGCTATGAATTCATGGTATAATTGCGATATATTACAATGAAAAATCCGGGGGTTAACCGTGACAAATTTTGAATTTGTCTCAACATATAAACCAGCTGGAGATCAGCCTGAAGCGATTGACAAACTTGTGCGAGGAATACGAGAGGGCAAGCGCTATCAAACGCTTTTAGGTGCTACTGGAACTGGTAAGACGTTTACGATGTCAAATGTGATTAAAGAAGTGAACAAGCCTACACTTGTTATTGCACATAATAAAACACTTGCTGGACAGTTGTACAGTGAGTTTAAAGAATTTTTTCCAAATAATGCGGTTGAGTATTTCGTTAGTTATTATGATTATTATCAACCAGAAGCGTACGTGCCTCAATCGGATACGTACATTGAAAAAGATGCGAGCATTAATGATGAGATCGATAAGTTGCGACACTCAGCGACGAGCGCTTTGTTTGAGCGAAATGATGTCATCATCGTTGCAAGTGTATCGTGTATTTATGGGTTAGGTTCGCCAGAAGAATATCGCGAACTCGTTTTATCATTAAGAACAGGTATGGAAATTGAGCGGAATGAAATGCTTCGTGAACTCGTTGATATTCAGTACGCGCGAAATGATGTGAATTTCACTCGTGGTACGTTCCGAGTTCGTGGGGATGTCGTTGAGATTTTTCCCGCTTCACGTGATGAGCATTGCATTCGCATTGAATTTTTCGGAGATGAAATTGATCGAATGACAGAGGTAGATGCGCTCACAGGGGAAATTCTCGGTGAACGGGATCACGTTGCAATTTATCCAGCTTCTCACTTCGTTACGCGTGAAGAAAAAATGAAAGTTGCGATTGAACGAATCGAAGCAGAGCTGGAAGAACGTTTAAAAGAGTTGCATGAAGAGAATAAACTACTAGAAGCTCAGCGGCTCGAGCAACGGACGCGCTATGACCTTGAAATGATGGATGAGATGGGTTTTTGTTCGGGAATTGAAAACTATTCTCGACATTTAACCTTTCGGGAGGAAGGGGCAACGCCGTATACGTTACTTGATTACTTTCCAGAAGGTTGGCTCGTCATGATCGATGAATCTCATGTGACATTGCCACAAGTTCGCGGGATGTATAACGGTGACCGTGCTCGAAAGCAAGTTCTCGTCGATCATGGATTTCGACTGCCATCTGCACTCGATAACCGTCCACTTCAGTTTTCTGAATTTGAGAAAAAGGTGAATCAATTCGTCTTTATGTCAGCCACTCCGGGGCCATACGAATTAGACCATACACCGAAAGTTGTCGAACAAATTATTCGTCCAACCGGCTTGCTTGATCCGACGATTGATGTTAGGCAAACAGAGGGACAAATTGATGATTTATTGCATGAAATTCATAGTCGTAAAGAAAAAGGCGAACGTGTGTTAATTACGACATTGACGAAAAAAATGTCTGAAGACTTAACCGACTATTTAGCTGAAATGGATATTAAAGTTCGCTATTTGCATTCTGAAATTAAGACATTGGAACGGATTGAAATTATCCGTGATTTGAGACTCGGTGTCTTCGATGTACTTGTCGGAATTAATTTACTTCGGGAGGGACTTGATATTCCTGAAGTGTCGCTCGTTGCCATTTTAGATGCCGATAAAGAAGGATTTCTTCGTTCTGAACAATCGCTCATCCAAACAATTGGACGGGCGGCGCGGAATTCAAATGGGCACGTCATTTTATATGCCGATAAAATTACACGCTCCATGGATGTTGCCATTTCAGAAACGAAACGGCGACGTGAAGTCCAAGAAGCATTCAATGCAAAGCATGGGATTACGCCTAAAACGATCCAAAAGGAAATCCGTGATATTATTCGAGCAACGAAAGCTGCCGAAGCTACAGAGGTGTACGAGTCAGATAAGTCGATTGCTAAGATGACGAAAAAGGAACGAGAAGTATTTATTGACAATCTCGAAACAGAAATGAAACAAGCCGCGCGTGATTTACAATTTGAGCGTGCAGCGGAATTACGAGATCTAATGCTGGAATTACAAGCCGAAATGGGTTAATTAAACGTTTGATTAAATTATCTTTAATGGGATTTATGAGGAAGGATGGAACAGATGGCAAGAGACAAAATTGTCGTAAAAGGTGCCCGTGTTCATAATTTAAAAAATATAGATGTAGAGATTCCGAGAGATCAGCTCGTCGTCATGACAGGTATTTCAGGTTCAGGGAAGTCGTCCCTTGCGTTTGATACGGTGTATGCAGAAGGACAGCGGCGTTATGTTGAGTCGCTTTCTGCCTATGCTCGTCAATTTCTCGGGCAAATGGATAAGCCTGATGTCGATGCGATTGAAGGGCTATCTCCAGCGATTTCGATTGATCAAAAAACGACGAGTCGAAATCCGCGTTCAACGGTTGGAACTGTAACAGAAATCTATGATTATTTGCGTCTGTTATATGCGCGCGTTGGACGTCCAATTTGTCCGAAGCACGGGATTGAAATCAGTTCACAAACGGTCGAGCAAATGGTCGATCGGGTGATGGACTATCCAGAGCGAACACGACTACAGATTCTCGCTCCGATCGTATCTGGACGAAAGGGCGAGCATGCGAAAGTGTTCGAAGACATTAAAAAGCAAGGATTTGTTCGGCTACGTGTCAATGGGGACATGTATGAAGTGACTGATGATATTCAGCTTGATAAAAATAAAAATCATTCGATTGAAGTTGTTATCGATCGGATCGTCGTAAAAGAAGGCGCAGAAACGAGGCTTGCTGACTCCCTTGAGACAGCCTTAAACTTAGCGGATGGTCGCGTTATTGTTGACGTGATTGATGATGAAGAGTTGCTCTTTAATCAACATCATGCGTGTCCACAATGTGGCTTTACGATCGACAACCTTGAACCGCGACTGTTTAGTTTTAACAGTCCATTTGGGGCTTGTCCGTCGTGTGACGGGCTTGGCTTGAAGCAGGAGGTTGACGTTGATCTCGTTATTCCGAACCGGGATCTATCGTTACGCGACAATGCGATTGCGGCTTGGCAACCGACGAGCTCACAGTTTTACCCTCAACTTTTAGCAGCCGTTTGCGCTCATTATCATATTGATATGGACGTTCCAGTAAAGGATTTACGAGCAGAGCAACTTGAAAAAATTCTTTACGGTAGTGATGGTGAGCTTATTCACTTTCATTATGAAAATGATTTTGGAACAATTCGAGAAAGTGACATTCCGTTTGAAGGTGTACTACGAAACATCGAACGCCGTTATAAAGAAACGGGTTCAGATTTTATTCGTGATCAAATGGAAGGGTACATGGCGAATAAACCGTGTCCAACGTGTAAAGGGCATCGGTTGAAAAAAGAAGCATTGGCTGTAAAAATCAATGAGCGTCACATCGGTGAAGTGACGGCGCTTTCGATTCACGAAGCACTCGACTTCTTCGAGCATTTAACATTGACGGAAAAAGAGCGAGCCATTGGACAATTAATATTGCGGGAAATCTCCGATCGGATTGGCTTTTTAAATAATGTTGGGCTTGATTATTTATCGTTAAGCCGTTCAGCGGGTACACTTTCCGGTGGAGAAGCCCAAAGGATTCGGCTAGCGACACAGGTAGGTTCTCGCTTAATGGGTGTGCTGTACGTGTTAGATGAGCCGTCCATTGGGCTGCATCAACGAGACAATGATCGGTTGATCGCGACACTTGAAGAGATGCGAAATCTCGGCAATACACTCATCGTTGTTGAGCATGACGAAGATACGATGATGTCGGCCGATTACATTATTGATATTGGGCCTGGTGCTGGTGTACACGGCGGTGAAATTATTGCGGCTGGCACGCCTGCAGAAATTATCGAAAACGAAAACTCTTTAACAGGGCAATATTTATCTGGGAAAAAATTTATCCCATTACCTGTTGAACGTCGTAAGGAAACGGAACGTTTTCTTAAAGTTACTGGGGCAGCTGAAAATAATTTAAAAAACATTAACGTAAGCATTCCACTCGGTGTGTTTACTTGTGTAACTGGTGTGTCTGGTTCAGGGAAAAGCTCGCTCGTCAACGAGGTTCTGTATAAAGCTTTAGCCCAATCATTAAATCGTGCAAAAGTGAAGGCTGGTACGCATAAGGATATACAAGGTCTCAAGGAATTAGAAAAAGTAATCGACATTGACCAGTCACCAATTGGACGAACACCGCGTTCAAATCCGGCAACATATACCGGTGTGTTTGACGATATTCGTGACGTGTTTTCCCAAACGAACGAAGCGAAAGTACGCGGCTATAAAAAAGGTCGCTTTAGCTTTAACGTTAGGGGTGGGCGTTGTGAAGCATGCCGCGGTGATGGGATTATTAAAATTGAAATGCACTTCCTCCCAGACGTGTATGTGCCATGTGAAGTGTGTCACGGGAAACGATACAATCGAGAAACCCTTGAAGTTACGTATAAAGGCAAAAATGTAGCTGACGTATTAGATATGACCGTTGAGGAAGCGCTCGAATTTTTTACGAACATTCCAAGAATTAAGCGGAAATTACAAACGTTATACGATGTTGGACTTAGTTATATTACGCTTGGTCAACCCGCGACGACATTATCAGGCGGGGAAGCACAGCGAGTGAAGCTTGCTAGTCAGCTTCATCGTCGTTCAAATGGGAAGACGGTCTACATTTTAGATGAACCGACGACAGGCTTGCATGTTGATGATATTGCACGGCTGTTGAAAGTGATTCAACGTCTCGTAGATAATGGTGATACAGTTATCATTATTGAACATAATTTAGACGTCATAAAAACAGCAGACTATTTAATTGACCTTGGACCTGAAGGTGGCGACCAAGGTGGAAAGGTGGTTGCAACAGGTACACCTGAACAAGTTGCAACAGTCGAATCATCATATACTGGAACATACCTTGCGCCAATTTTAAAGCGTGATCAACAAAGAACTGATAAGTTGCTAAAAGTAACATAAAACTTGAAAGGGGCATTCGTCTAATGAAGGAAGAGCGGAAAATTATCCTTTCAATGCTTGAAGATGGAAAAATTACGGCTCATGAAGCAGAACGATTGCTAAAAGCATTGAATGAACAGCCCGATACAGATGGAGATCAAGACACATCAACAGAACCGGGTTCATTGTCAAAATTCGTCGATTGGGAGCGATGGGAAGAGCGAAAACAGACGTATAAACAACAGTCTGGGGGATTTCGATTCTCTCAATATATTGAAAATTTTATTCAAAAGCTAAAGGATGTTGACTTTGATTTTCATTTCGGTTCACACGAAACGGTTAAGCACATTTATCAAGATCATCCAAAAGCCTTTTCAGAAATTAAGATTGATATAAAAAATGGCTCGGTTGAACTAACGCCGTGGGAGCATGATTACGTACAAATCGATTGTGACGTAAGAGTGTATAAAGTTAAGGATAGTGAAGAAGCGAGACGCCAATTTCTAACAGAGACTCGGTTCGATATTATTTCTGACACGCTGACGTTTCAATGTGATACACGTGATATAAAAGTGAATGCGATTGTTTCTGTTCCACAAAAAATGTACGATTCAATCGACTGTAAGCTTTTTAACGGAAGTATGGAAGGTAGCCGACTTCAAACGAAGGAGCTGTTCGTTAAGACTGTAAATGGAAGTATCACTTGTTTAGATACGCTTGCATTAAGAGGTGAACTCGAGACAGGGAATGGTTCGATTACAGCTTCAGGTGAAGTGAACAACTTAGAGGTTGAGGCGATTAACGGATCAGTTGATGTGAATGGATCGTTTCGAGATCTTGATGTGGAAAGCTTTTCCGGCTCAATTATTGCCGTACTCGAGAGCGATGGGTATGCTTCATTAAAGTCAACAACGAGTAGCATTACAGTGACGGTTCCTTCTGACATTCAAATTAATGGAGAACTTGCTACAGCGATCGGGAGTGTACATTGTGAACTGCATTCCTTTGAAGTTATCCGTGAAAAGAAAGAAATGGCACAACGGCTTCTCAAGTTTGTCTCTAGACGTAAGCTTGATCGCTTCCTAACGTTGGAAGCGAGTACGAAGACAGGTGCGATTACTGTCTTGGAGCAGGGGGAGAAGTAGATGATACGGAACTGGATCATTTCTTTAATCGTGAATAGTATTATTATGCTCGTCGTTGCTGGTTATTTTCCCTCCTTTCATTTAGACGGGGTTGCGGCAGCCTTACTCGCTAGTTTCATACTTTCGATTATGAATGTCATCGTTAAACCAATCTTGATCATTTTAACACTGCCTGTTACGGTACTTACGCTCGGATTATTTTTAATCGTGATTAATGCGATTACACTTATGATGACAGCGGCGTTAATGAACGACATGTTTGTTATCGATGGATTTGGGGCTGCACTATTCGCGGCAATTATCATCTCACTCTTAAACATGGCTGTTCAGAAGATTATCCTTGACCCGTTACA
>DKGN01000073.1 GCA_002453275.1 Caryophanales bacterium UBA6769 | reverse complement strand
TGGACTCCCATTTTCTTTTGCAAGTCACTTTTCACCGGAAAACACGATGCCTGCATTAGAGGTCTACCGTTCTTCATTTGAACCATCTGAGGACTTGGATAAGCCATACGCGATTCTTGGAATAAATGTCATTGCAGCTGATACAGATGAGGAGGCGGAGCGGTTATCGACTTCTATGCAGCAACAATTTTTAAGTTTGGCTAGAAACACACCGATGAAGCTACAGCCGCCAGTTGACAGTATGGAAGGGTTGTACACAGAATTTGAAAAAGCAGCACTCGAAAGTCGATTAAGCTCATCCATTATTGGTGGACCACAAAAAGTGAAGGAACAATTGCTAGCGTTCATTGACAGAACACAAGCCGATGAGCTTATTATCAATTCCTCGATTTACGATCACCAAGCTAGATTACGATCATATGAAATTGTTGCAACGTTAGAAGGTTTGTAAGTAAGATTTATTGCATTTTTAAAGGTCGCTCCGAGAATAGTAATCCCTCTTCAGAACAATCATAGATAACGACGTTGTTTTGTTTACGCATTCTCTTTATAGGGGAAGTTGGTGAGAGGGAGGTAACTATGGCTAAGAAGGTACTTCGAAATCCAGTTTTTCTCGTGTCAGCGATTATCATTTTGTTGTTTGTTATCTTCGGTGCGGTTGCACCAAGGACATTTGATCGAGTCGCGAATGCTTTATTTGAATTTACAACCGTTGACTTCGGTTGGTTTTATTTAATGTCTGTTTTCATTATTATCGTTTTTCTAATTGGGTTGGCAATAAGCAAATACGGTTCCATTCGTCTCGGTGGTGATAATGAGCGTCCTGAATTTCCATTTTTCACATGGATTGGGATGCTGTTTTCGGCAGGATTTGGTGCTGGCCTTGTGTTTTGGGGTGTTGCCGAACCGATGAGTCACTTTTTTACAACACCGTTTGAATCGATTCAGCCTGAAACGAGAGAAGCTGCCCGTGTAGCGATGGGTTATTCTTTCTTTCACTGGGGGATTAGTCAATGGTCTGTATTTGCACTCGTCGGCTTAGTGATCGGATTTTTGCAATTTCGCAAGCAAAAAGATGGGCTCGTCTCGACGGCATTGGAGCCTGTAGTTGGACAAAAACGGGTTGTAAAACATACGGTTGACTCTTTAGCGGTTATCGCAACGGTGATGGGAATAGCAACCTCACTTGGGCTTGGCGTATTGCAAACGAGCGGTGGACTTCAGTCTGTTTTTGGGATTCAACACTCAACAGGGATTCAAATGCTCATTATTGGTGTGATGTTTATCGCCTATATGTTGTCATCGACTACTGGATTAAATAAAGGCATCCGCTTGTTAAGCAATGTAAATTTAGGTTTAGCTCTTCTTTTGTTATTGTTCGTGCTTATTGTTGGTCCAACTGTTTTTATTTTAGAAACGTTTACGCTTGCAATTGGCGATTACATAGCGAATTTCGTTCAATATAGTTTGCGGTTGCAGCCTTATCGAGGCGGAACGTGGGTAAGAGATTGGACGATTTTCTATTGGGCATGGGCGATTGCATGGTCGCCTTATGTCGGGGCTTTTGTTGCCCGTGTATCGAAAGGTCGAACGATTCGAGAATATATTTTGGGTGTTATGGTCGTGCCACCGCTTATTGCTTGTCTTTGGATTGCTGTATTTGGTGGAACTGCGTTATGGCATGATTTGAATGCAGGATCGACTATTGCTCAAGCAGTGAATAACGATATTACATCGGCTCTATTTCAAACGTATATCGAACTACCGTTATCGTTGCTCTTATCAGTTGTATCAATTTTATTGATTTTAACGTTTCTTATTACATCCGCAGACTCGGCTACGTATATTTTGGCGAGTATGACTTCGAGAGGAAGCTTGACACCTCCGTTTATTGCAAAGCTCGTATGGGGTATACTCATGTCGGCCATTGCGGCTGTCTTGCTATATACAGGTGGACTAGAAGCGTTACAAACGGCTTCGCTCGTCTCTGCGCTTCCTTTTACAGCCATATTGCTACTGCTATTGTTTGCCATGACAAGACTATTGAAAAAAGAACCATTACCGATTCGCGGCGCTGATTTGCGTCAATTTAATCGCTTAGAAAAGGCTGCCAAAGAGCAAAATAAAAAGTAAGGTCATTGACCTGTTCAGGGGGAACTACTATGCAAGTAATGTGTAAAATTGTAAGCCGAAAAGATTTCTGATAAAATAAATGGCAAAATGTTCTCTAGGGTTCCGCAACAAAATTGGTCTGGTCCGAGAGAGAACGCACAGAATGAGTCTGTGTACACGGAGGGATAAAAGCCCGGGAGGATATCATAAAGATATTCTCGCGGCTTTTTTTGTTGGAAGGGAGTCAACAGTTAGAATGAAACGTGACTGGATATATATTTTTACCGCTGTTGCTTTTGAAATTATTTGGGTGACCGGGTTAAAGCATGCTTATAATGTACTGACATGGACGATTACGGTCATTGCAACAATCGGATGTACGATCTATTTAATTAAAGGGACAAAGAGACTTCCGGTCGGGACGGCCTATGCTGTATTTGCAGGGTCAGGGACTGGCGGTGCAGTCTTAGTGGAGATGCTCGTATTTAATGA
>DKGN01000132.1:5960-10861 GCA_002453275.1 Caryophanales bacterium UBA6769 | reverse complement strand
AGGCGTTCAGACAATGCTAGCAAGCAACGCTGATTCAGCTACAATCGAGGAAAATTTATAGTCTACATTACAGACTTTAGCTCTGTATGGGAATAAGCTTTCTAATTCGATAAACGTATGAAGGATGTAAATTATCATTAGAATCCAAGGGGGGCGTCATGACTAAATTAAAAACGTTATTACCATTAGGAACACTTGTTTACTTAGAAGATGGAACAAAGAAAATTATGGTTGTTGGTAGAGGTGCAGTCATGGAAGACGCGGAAAGCGGTGAAGACGTCTATTTTGATTATATGGGCTGTGCTTATCCAGAAGGTATTGATCCTGAGAACGCTATCTTCTTCAATGAAGAGAACATAGACCAAGTCTTACATGAAGGTTACACAGATGAAGAGGAACAACGATTCATGAAACTTTATCAAGACTGGGAAACGAACTTAACAATTGAAAAGAAATTAATTTAATCCTATAACTAAAGCCTTTGGTGGATGAACAGTTCTTCCACCAAGGTGCATTTAATTAGAGAGGATGAATGCGTATGGACTACACTGCACGTATTCAGGAGCTTGAAAATTTGCGAAGCTCAATATCAACGAAAAAAATAAACAGTGTCGACGATATTAATCAATTTTCAGGTGCAATTGGAAGCTGGAAAGGCGGAGAATCACACCATGGTTACAATGAACTTATTGAGGAGACAAAAACTAAAGTTACTTCGATCCATTCAGCAAAACCAAGTTTATTAGAAGCGATTGATATTCGAATTACACAATTGCAAGCAAAAATCGAAAGTCAATATAATAATCATTTATATGTTGTGAATCGAACGTATGATAGTGAAGATCCATTAAAAAATAGACAGTTGAAGCGACAGGCATTAAACAAACTTACTTATCTAGATTCAACTGTAAAATCACGATTAAGCAGTAGGATATAGGGAGGTTTGTTAGGTGGTTGAAATTAAAATTAATGGTGATTCTGCTTCCCCTCTATTAAGGGAGCTACATAGAAGTTTAACGGAACTTGAAGAATCGTTAATTGATTTGCACAAGGAACTCGTCTTATCAGAACATATACTAACAGGCCAAGCTTATTCAACACTACTTGAAGTAACAGAAACCTTTGTTAACGAGCAAAAAGACATATTAATCCAAGAAAAAATGATCCAGAACAAAATCGAAGCATATATAACCGACATGATTACAATGGAACTACGTTCAAAACCTAAATTTCGTGTATAGGAAGTGAAAACGTATGCCTGAAATTCAACATAATCGAGAAGCAGTCGAAGCCTTGATTAATAAGATGACCGATGTAGGTAAAAAAAGTGAAAGCGTAGAAACTAGATTGAACAATTTGCTTAATAACGTTCAAGCTGAGTTTTCTGGAGAGGCTAAAGAAAGCCTAGAGCTGCTACTTACAAACGAAATTAAAAAACTACAAGAAGAAAAGGAAAATTGGCAAAAGCTTATGAAAAGAGCAAAAAATACCGCCGATAGTTTCGAGGAACAAGATCGTTCATTAGCAGGAGGAGGAGTAGGCGGCGGTGGCGGTGGAGCAATGCAACCAACCTTACAAACAATTTAACTGAATATTCTACACTTTAATGATGAGGAGGTCTCCGTAATGGGAAGAGTTGGTGGTCAATTTACGTTTCCCGCTGCACGTTATTTCGAAAAATCAACTGAGTTCAAACGGAAACTTGACCATTTTTCTGATGAAATGAACAGTAAGTTTTTCCAAGTTGTTAGTCGACATATGACGAGCTTACATAGTACAGATCAGCAATATATTGAAGGCGTCCTACCATACAGCCGTGGCAAGGAGCGATTAAAAAAATTAGAAACAGAACACATTTCAAAGTGGAACAGCATGCAAACAGAAAATAGCAATAATCCGATGCACCAAGTGTTTGAGACCGATCAAGAATATAAGCGCACGTTCATGTCTTTAAAAGATGAGCAACTGAAAGAACGGTTAACTCAACAGTATGATTTTGATGTACAGCAAGCTGTTTTCGGTGAGTTACAAGGAATGTCAAAAGAAGAAATTGTTTCAAAATTTAAAGGCATGGCAGATGTATTGGAAGGAGTAGTTGGAAATGACTGGTATCAAAGATTAAAGCAAGTTTCCTCATATGCCGATTTCATTAACAATTTCTCAGAGAGATTTGATGATATAGCTAAGAATAATCCGACGAAAGCTGCGATTCTCTTAAGAACGATGGAACAGTCTGATGGCTTTACTAAAATCCTTAGGGATTCGGAAACTTTTGTTAAAAAGTTAAAATCATCGAAACATATGCAATCCGTGCTTACACTCGCATCACAGCCTAACAAATTATTAAGGCTAGCAAATGATTTAGGTGACAAAAAGCTTTTAAAGTTGTTGTATCGTACCCTTGAATACGCAGCAGATAGTAAAATCGTGCAAAAAGTAGTTGGAGCGGGAGTTAGATTTGGTTGGGCTGGAGCCGTTGTTTCCGTTGGCCTTAATGGCTATTACAACGTAAGGGATGAACGGATTTGGAACGATTTTCAAGAAGGTAAAGCGGTTAGAGCAAGTCTAAAAACTCTCGCAGGTACAGGGGTAGATATGTTAGGGAACTTCGGTATAATCGATGGATTAGTTACTGGGGCAATAATAGGTGGGGCAATTGGTGGAACGGTTACTATTCCTGCATTTGGAATCGGCGCGGTACCAGTAGGTGTGGTAGGAGCTATCGCTGGAGGAGTGGTTGGTGGAATTAACCAGGGACTTCAATTCTTGTTTCCAAACATGTATGACGGTCTTAAAACACGTACTTTTCAAGCCGTTGACTGGGTAGCTGATACGACAGTAACACTTGGTCAAGGCATTAGAGATACTTATAATTTAGTGAAATCTATAGCTAGCCAAGCGATCTCTCATGGAATATAAAAGGTTCGTGACGCTAGAATCGCAATCCAAAAAGATATCGATAAAACAATACAAATAGTTAAACCAGGAAAACGTGTTATAAAGCTTCTGGATTCTATTAATCCATTTAAAAAGCCTTCACCGAATTATTAATAGAAAAAAGGGGACTTACTCTATGAAAGGCGCTTTTTCAGCATCCTTTAATGATGTGGAAAATATAATGAATGAAACCGAAATTAACGAAATGTATACTAATAAAAGTGAAAAACTTAAATTTCGCGACGTATTTATGACACTATTTTTCTATTTCGTGATCATAAGTCCATTATATTTTTTCTACTTTATCAATTGGTTTATTGTTAGGGAATTTAAAGCAAATCCCGAAGAATTTGCAGTCCCTATCGATTTAAGTAATCCGTATATTTCATTTTTAGATAACTTTCACTTCGTTCATCTCGTAGCCTTACTATATTTGGTTGCTACAATCTGGTTTTTGCTTGCGCGAAGAAAAAGTATTTTAAAAGCTTCTTTAATTTACAACAACAGCCTTTTTGTTTACGTATTGGCACTATTTATTTATTTGTTCAAGGTGAGTCAATTGTTAGTCTCTGATCCGATTTTGCGTCATGTCTATACGCTTCTATTCTTTATTATTATCATTTATACTGTGACACAATGTTTCAAAAAAGCCTCGTTGTATGTGTATGACAAGGACATTCAGAAGAAGGCGACAAAAAGGGCCATAAGCAACAAGACTATCATTGGGGGAGGCCTTGCCATACTAGGGTTTTATCAAGTGTTCAAATTAACGGATACTGGTCAAGACTTTATGCATTTAGAACAACAATTGATTGGTTCAATCATGGAGTTCTTTCCTTTAATTGTAGCCTTTACACCTTTGGCATTGCTCCTTTTTGTTAAGCCGTTAATTAGATTCTTTTACTTGAATAAATACTCAGAGAAATTCAGGACAAAATTCGGTTATGAAAAACAAGAATGGTATGGGCAACTATAAAATTGGAATGGTTTTATTCAAAAAGGACATCCTAACACTTACGACTTTATTTTGTAGGAGGGATTAGGATGATCCTGATTGAATCGAATGTGACTGGAAAGCAGTTCCGCCTTCAATATTTAGAAGAAAAGCTGAAACCACTTGGTTATGTGATCGGAGGCAATTGGGATTACGACAAAGGCTCATTTGATTATAAAATGAGCGATGAAGGTGAATATTTGTATTTACGTGTTCCATTCGTTGCAACAAAAGGCGCACTTGATGTAAGAGGAACAGAGGTTGAATTACAACAGCCGTACTTGCTTGCCCATCAGTATGAAAGTGGGATTGATCAAGATGCGGAAAGTGCTGGAATGCTTAATCAGTTTCAAGAACCAGAAGATCCCGATGCTGAATTTCCTTCGGAATGGAAAGATACAGGTATTCAACTTGTCCGGCAATTGGAGCAAACCATTTTAAGTGAACAATAAATGAGTATAAGGTAGTTAAGCTGTACTTCATAATTAATAAATGTGACAGGCTATTTCGTCTAAGATGAATATAGCCTTTTTTTAATGGCGAGACTGAAGCTAAAAGATTTGGTGAGGTGTAAGGTATGACAGTGCATGTAATCGGATGGCTCATCGGCATAGGGTTAATCGTTATGCTCGCTAGTGTCATTAAGAGAAAGAAGTATAGCATCGTCATTGGGATCACTGTACTTGGCCTAGTTGCTTTTAGCTTGTTCAAGCTCATTGAGGATGAACGAAATTTTGCCACAGCCTCAAACGAGGAAGAGGTGACCCACTACGAAAACGTTACGATTACTGAACAGTTTTTTGTAGAAATTTTAAAGCAAATCTCCCTTCAATCGAATAAAGCTAACGAAAAGGAAATTGAATTGGAACAATTGTTTGAGTAACTTTTACAGCAGCCCCATTGACAACTCTCCCATAACTGAGTAAAATAATGAGTGTTGACTTTAGCGCCGTGGGGCCATAGCTCAGCT
>DKGN01000132.1:0-5797 GCA_002453275.1 Caryophanales bacterium UBA6769 | reverse complement strand
GGCCATAGCTCAGCTGGGAGAGTGTCGCGCTGGCAGTGCGAAGGTCAGGGGTTCGATCCCCCTTGGCTCCATCTAATTTATAAAAAAGTAAAGAGAGGTCCATAACCTTATTATAAGGTTATGGACCATTTTAGTGCTTAAAGCTCTTCTCTTCATGTCGCTTCTTATGTATGGTAAGATTAAAAATTACATATGTTTTATAGTGTATATCATTTTTGAAATTGTGAACACCAATGAGAAAGAAGGTCATGTATGTCCAGTCATGCACAAACACAACCGAATGAACCGATAAATCGTGTTCCCTTAATGATCGTATTAGTGACAGGGGCATTTGTTGCTATTTTAAACCAAACGCTCTTAGGGACAGCGTTGCCCCCGATTATGAAAGATTTAAATTTAAGTGAAAATACAGTTCAATGGCTGCAATCTGTCTTTATGCTCGTTAACGGAATTATGATCCCGATTACGGCTTTTTTTATTGATCGATTTACGACGCGAGGTTTATTTTTAACTGCGATGAGCATGTTTGCAATAGGAACGTTAATATGTGGTTTAGCGCCGAACTTCTTCTTTTTGATGGTTGGAAGAGTGGCTCAAGCTGCAGGTGCTGGTATCATGATGCCGCTCATGCAGACGATTTTATTTCTTATTTATCCGGTTGAAAAACGCGGTCAAGCGATGGGGATGTTCGGTTTAGTCATCGCCTTTGCGCCAGCGATTGGTCCGACACTTTCGGGATGGCTTGTTGACCAATTTCCGTGGAGAAGTGTCTTCTTCGTCGTTCTTCCGATTGCGATTGTTGATATTATCGTTGCTTATTTCATATTAAAAAATGTGACGAAGCGAACGTTTCCGAAGGTTGATGTTCTGTCGATTATTCTGTCTACTTTCGGTTTTGGTGGCTTGTTATACGGCTTTAGTACAGCTGGAAGTGATGGATGGGCAAGCTTGCAAGTGATTCTTTCGATAAGTGTTGGTGTCGTAGCTTTAACCTTCTTCATCCGTAGACAGTTCAAGCTAAAGCAACCGATTCTTGAATTTCGCGTATTTAAACATAAAATATTTGCGCTATCGACCGTTCTTGGCATGATAGTCTTCATGGCGATGATCGGAACCGCCGTTGTATTACCGCTGTTTACGCAAAATATGCTTCGGTTTACAGCACTTGAATCTGGTTTAGTTCTTTTACCTGGAGCTCTTTTAATGGGGTTAATGAATCCAATTACGGGAAGGTTATTTGATAAATTTGGTGCACGATGGTTAGCCATTACCGGTATATCAATCTTAGTCGTGACGACGTTCATGTTCACGAATTTATCAACAGAGACTACCTTTATCTATTTATCTGTCGTTAACGCGTTTCGTATGTTCGGAATTGCGATGGTTATGATGCCTGTAACGACAGCAGGCTTAAATGCTTTGCCAATCCAATTAATCTCACATGGTTCGGCGATGAATAATACGATGCGCCAAGTAGCGGGTGCCGTCGGTACTGCGCTACTCGTTACGATTATGACGACAAATGAACGACCTGCGGAAGGGATGAATGGGATTATTCATGGTGTGAATGTTTCCTTTTTTGTTGCTGGAGTTCTCGCAGCCATCGGTCTCATCATGTCCTTTTATATAAAGGGTAAAAACGAAAAATATGAGGGGTAATCTTTAAGGTTGTTTATGAAGTAATTTAACTGGAACAGACGGATTGTTTTCGTCTGTTTTTAGTTTTATTTAGGATAAGTTTATTGGATATCTTTTGCCACTTAGAGTGCGGTGATAAATCCTACTAGCTCTGCAATGTTTCTATGTTAAAATAACGGTGCAGATTAGATAGAGAGATAGAGAGGGAGAAGGACTATGCGGGCTATTTCATTTCTTGCGAACATTGTGACTCGATTTCTCCCAGTTTGGATTATCGTTTTTGCAATTGTTGCTTACGTACGTCCTACACCGTTCGAGTCTTTAACGAACTGGACAGGATTCATGCTTGCGCTTATTTTATTTTTAATGGGATTGACGATACCACCGTCGAGCTTTCGATATGTCATGAAGCAACCTAAACTTGTATTTTTCGGTGTTATTTTTAAATGGACGGTGACTGTCGCAATTTCGGTCGGGCTTGGGTTTTGGTTTTTGTCTGAATCGCCTGATTTACTAACAGGCTTTATTCTTTCAGGAAGCGTGCCGAGTGCAACAGCGGCGAGTTTATATACGTTTATTGCAAATGGAACGGTTCTCTTAAGTGTGACGATGTCGGTCGTTGATACTTTTATTAGTCCAATCATTACGCCACTGTTGTTAGAGATGACTGTTGGACATTTAATTCCAATTGAATATCTTCCGCTGATTGTGAAAATGCTCTTAATCGTGGCACTTCCGATTGTGATCGGGCTAATCGTTCAATTGAAGTTAAATCGATTTGTCGAAATCGTTCGTCCTTCCGTTCGCTTTTTCTCGTCAGTGACACTCATCCTGATCGTGTTGTCTGTCGTTTCAGGTTCGCAAGTTCTTTTAAAGGAGAATATTCGAACGTTACCACTACTTGTTATCATTACGACATTGCAGATTTTAATTCCGATGTTTTTAGCGTATGGGGTTGCGAGACTGTTGAAATTTCACGAGCAAGATGCGCGGGCAATTTTGTATGAAGCAGGCTTGTGCAATACTGCACTTGCTGCAATTTTAGCAATTGATAATATTAGTTTTCTTGCAGCGGTACCGGCAGTGATTAATACGGTCTTGAATCTATCACTTGGGGCGCTAATCGCGATGATTTTAGCAAAGCGAAGCTTCCAGCAAAGCGAAGAATTTCAACAGAAAGTTACAGATTAAAAGGGAAACGGGATCCAATGTCCGTTTCTTTTTTATCGGCAAAGCAAGGTAACTTTATAAGAAAAATTTTTGTGATAGGATTAAGATGGTGATTTACAGAGATTAATAGAAACTCGCTGAATTGATATGAAATGGAGAAGAGTAGGAATGCTAGAAAGAAAGTACGATCAAATGCTTAAAATCCGCACGAGGGGGTTAAGGGAGTGGAGGGATCAATCGAGTCAGTTTAACCGTTATGAAGCGACACCTTATGTAGCATTGGACAAATTGTTTCAAGCGTACAAATTGAAAAAAGACGATGAAGTCGTTGACTTCGGTTGTGGTCGCGGGCGTGTGCCTTTTTATATCCACCATCATTTTCAAATTCCCGTAACCGGCATCGAAGTGAACGATCAGACATTTGAAGAAGCGCTTAATAATAAAGCAACGTATCGGCAACAGGCACAGAATATACCAGCGCCGATTAAGCTCGAATATGGATTTGCTGAGCAGTATGAAGTGAAAGAAACGGACAACCGCTTCTATTTTTTTAATCCGTTTTCCGTCAATATTTTCAAAAAGGTAGTCGGAAATATTATGGGATCACTGGAGGAATACGATCGTTCCGTCGATATTATTCTCTATTATCCACTGCAAGAATATAAATCATTTCTAAAAAAGAATACACCTTTTTATTTAATGAATAAGGTCCGTGTTCCGAAAGCAACGGATAAAAAAGAGAAGTTTCTTATTTATCGATATAAACATAAAGACTAGCATCTTTTCGGAGATTGCTAGTCTTATCTATCGTTGGCTAATATTTTCATCATAAATTGTTGTCATTATTATTTAAGCACTTTTCGCTTCCATTACTTTTTCGTATGCTTTTTGGATATCTTGGAATCTTGTATTTACTTTTTTCATTTCTTCTGGTGATAAGTTTTGGCTCGCGAATCGGTCTGGGTGATACTTTCTAACTAACTCACGATATTTACGCTTGATTGCATCAACTGAATCGGTCGATGCGCAACCTAAAATTTTGTAATATTGCTCTAAATCATCGACATATTGGGAATAAATATTTTGATATTCATAGGCTAAGTTAAACCGATTAGCTACGAAGGAAATGATTCGCTCTTGTTCAGGATGGAGTTGGGCGTCCACCGTAGCAATTTCAAACAATAGAATGACAATGTCTCGCATCAATGGTTGGTTATTGTGAATATATGTATAGAGCTGTTGTGTAATCTCTTGATAACCACTACTCGTATTTTTCGCTTCATTGAAGCTACTTCGAATTTGTTTATATTGTTCTTCTGTCGGTTGAATCACTTCTTTTATAATTTCATCAACTCTATGAATCTCTTGTGTTGTCACAACACCATCTGCCTTTGCAACTTTTGCAAACAAATAAACGAGTAATTCGGTTGTAGGCGCTAATGTATCCTCATAATAATGATTGTTAGCCATACTTCCTTTGTATTCAAATGTATGTTGACAGTGAGGACATGTCCAATACCCCGGTTCGTTAATGACAATGCTATTTCCACAGTTTTGGCAGTAAATATACCTTTCCTCTTCATTCACTTCATAATTCACATAGTGCGGTTGCTTTGCAGGTAGGAAAAATATAACAGCAAGGCCTACAAATGTAAAAATAGCTCCCATGAAAAACCAAAACAGAGGGCTGCGATTTTTATTGCTTGCGATTGCGCCCGTAACAAGCCCAAAAATTATTGCTATAAGTAATTCCATCGATGACCACACCTTATACATATTAGTAATAAAGAACTAAAACTTTTCAATTAAAGTTACTCGCTCTATTATACAAAAAAAGGAGGAAAATGAGTAGAGGGAAACGAGGCAATCCATGCGGTTACCGATGAAGCTTTATGCATCGTTGCCGATTTCTTTAGCTCTTCTCACGTTAACTTTAATACGAGGGTAAAGGGTGGAGGACAAGTTACTAATCACCTCTAATATTCATACACTGTTCGGAGGAAGAGTTGAGGTGAGTCCTACATGAAATCTAAAGAAAAGTTATTAAATCATCTTGTTCATCTGTGGAATGATCTGCTTCACTATTCATCAATCCAGTCTACTAAGCATGAGATCGATCCAACGAACCCAAGCAAGTATAACCTTTTGGCATATTTAGCGATGCAACAATTTAAGCAAGAAGGACTGAATAATCTACTTATCAATGAAGGATTCACGTCATTGCGGCATATTCATCCACATGTTTTGTATTCATTAAATAAAATGATAAATTATCTATCACAAGACAGTTGTCATTTTATAGAGCAACCGCCGATGATTCAGAGTAGAAAAGCACGTGAACTAAAAATAACGCGGTGTGATGACTTGTTTGGGAACCGAGAGAATGACAGCTTCCCGATTATGGTGACGTTAGATCGCTCGATGATGGAGTCACCACTTATTTTTCGGGAACTTATTGAAGCAGGGATGACGATTGCGAGAATAAATTGTGCACATGATAATATTTTCATATGGAGACAGTTAGTCCAAAAATTAAAGGCTGAAGAACACAAAATAAACGAAAACGCAGGGAAGGTTGTGTCAAACTGTAAAATTTACATGGATCTAGCGGGTCCAAAAATCCGAATCAAAGAGTTTATCAAATTTCAAAAAACATTGCACATTAAAAGAGCAGGTGAGATTGGCTACCTTGCATGGAATGTTGATGGATGGAAGCATGAGGACAAACAGGGAACCTTTTTAATTCACATCGAAAAAGAAATAGACCTCCAACAGTTACAACCAAATTCCATTATTCATTTTAAGGATAAGGATGAGAAGGATTGTGTTTTCACCGTTCTTGAAAAGGTAAGCCCAACATGTTTTAAAGTTAAAGTAAATCAACCTGCAAGGTTAAATGATAATACGGTTTTAATAACAGAGAATGCGACAAGGTTACGCTTAATAAACCTTCAAAAAAAACAAGTTAAAGTAAAATTGAAACAAGGGG
>DKGN01000196.1 GCA_002453275.1 Caryophanales bacterium UBA6769 | reverse complement strand
TCTAATGGGGGAGTACCAGTCGATATTACGTTTAAAAGAAAAATGCCGAAGCGGGAAAGAATTGCGATTCTTTGTGATTTGTCCGGTTCTGTCGAGATTTTCAGCCAATTTGCTCTTCAGCTTGCCAATTGTTTCAGCAGTCAATTTGCTGGTATAACGTGTTACGGCTTCATAAGTGATATTGATAATATTACTCGGTTCGTATCACGAGAAGATTTCCCACGTTCAATGGGAGAGCTGTATTCTGAAAGTGATCTCGTCCTCGGCACGAGCAACAGTGATTATGGGCAAGTTTTTCAGCAGTTCGTGAAGAAACACCTATCCGATCTTGCGAAAAGCTCTTCTGTCATTATTTTAGGCGATGCAAGAAACAATGGAAGGGATCCTGGATTAGATGCACTTAAAACGATTCGAAACTGGGTTAAAAAAGTGTATTGGTTGAATCCAGAGCCAGCATCAGCGTGGAATTATGGTGACAGCGTTATGAATCAATACGTTGACCTGTGTGATTCAGCTCACTACATTAAGAGTGTTAACGATCTTGCGAAGTTTGTCGTCAGTTTACGCGACGGATAGAGCCTTTGGATTTGTTATGAGACTGCTAGTGAACGTTGTCGTGTTTGCTAGCAGTTTTTATATCAAATGTGAATCTTGATGCAAAGTAAGGGGCGAGAGAAGAATGATAGAAACGACGTTAACGGCCCATGATGGACTAGAGTTGGCGGTAGCAATCTTTGAAGCGGAAGAAACGAAAGCCTTAGTGCAGATTATCCACGGAGCAAAGGAGCATAAGAAAAGGTATTATAACCTTTGTGAATTTCTCAGGGGGAATGGATTGACAGTGGTCATTTCAGATAATCGCGGACATGGCGAATCGATTAATGACAGCTATCCGTTAGGATATATGGATGGTTACGAAGAGATTATAGATGATCAAATGCTGATCACAAAGCATATTAAAGGGCTTTTTCCAGACAAAGATTTGTATTTGTTTGGGCATTCTTTAGGTTCGATTTTTGCAAGAATTTATTTACAGGAACATGATGATGAAATTAAGAAATTAATCTTAAGTGGAACCCCACATTATGTTCCAGTTGTAAAATTCGGGATTATGATCGGACAACTCATTACATTTTTTTCAGGCAAGCAAAGCTATAATAAACTATTAAATACGCTCGCCGTTAATAATAAAGATGATTCATGGATTAGTGCAAGTGAGTCTAACCTTGAGCGGTATCGGAACGATCCATTGTGCCAATACGCTTATAGAAATGGAGCAAATGTAACTGTCTTTCTTGCTGATCATGAATTGCATCAATTTAAGAAATTTAAATGCAAAAATCGGGACTTACATATTCTTAATATAACAGGGGCCGGTGATCCTATCACAGGCGGAGAAAAAGGCTTGCAAGATTCCATCGAATCATTGAAAAAGGTTGGTTATGACGACATTACGAATATCGTTTATCCAAATATGAAGCATGAGATTCTTAACGAAGATAACAATGAAGTCGTCTATCATGATATTTTAGAATTTTTATTAAACGATTAGCACTTGTACGGTCTAGGCTATGTTGTGTTTAAGTCGAAAGGATTGGTGGAATGAAAATCGTCGTTATTTCAGATACACATATGCCACGTATGGCGAAGCAATTGCCGAGCAAATTAGTGGAAGAATTACAGACGGCGGAGCTTATTATTCATGCAGGTGACTGGCAAACGCTTGACGTGTATGACACGCTTGTGAAGTATACAGAGGTTGTTGGCGTATATGGAAACGTTGATTCAGAACAGGTTCGAGCGAAATTCAAAGAAAAAGAAATAATTCAAGCAGGTTCGTTTGCGATTGGTGTAACACACGGACACGGTACAAAGGGAACAACAGATGAACGAGCACGCGCGATGTTCGCTCATGATGATGTGGATTGTATCATTTTTGGACATTCACACATACCGATGAAAAAGTATGATGGCGACGTTCTGTTGTTTAACCCTGGTTCTGCCACCGATAAACGTCGTCAACCTCGTTATTCTTTCGGTGTTATCACGATTGGCGATCAGCTCCATGCTACACATGTTTATTACGATAATAAAACATAAAGGATTTAGTATGAAAAAGCTACTGACAGTAAGGTACATTGTTAGGAGCTTTTTATTATTTGAACATTGAGTTTGACTACTTTACTTATGTTGATTAGGACAAGCTACACTAGGAGTACCGTAGTTTTATGAGGTGCGAACTAAAAAAGCCAATCTCTATTCTTTTTAAGCTTTTTTTGGTAAGATGAAAATGATCTAGATAGTGAAAAGTAGCTAAGGGGAAACCGTTACGTGAAAAGAAAGAAGTCGTTGTTATCTGCCGTTCTACTTGCGATTATCATTAGTGCCGGTTCATATTATGGACTTGATTTAAGTACGTGGTTCGATTCAAGTGAAACGGTAGGACAGAGAGAAGTATTTGATGTTGTTAAGGTTATTGATGGCGATACTATTAAAATAAATTATAATGGGAAGCATGAAAATATTCGTTTTTTACTTATTGATACTCCTGAATTAAATGACTCTCAATGGGACGGCCCACAGCCGTATGCGGTTGAAGCGAAGGAGAAGGTCGAGCAAATCCTTAAGGAAGGAAAAGTAGAAATTGAAATAGGTGTGCAAGAACGAGATAAATATGGCCGATTGTTAGGTTATCTGTATAGCGATGGCGAAAGTATACAGGAAGTTCTATTACGGGAAGGTCTTGCCCGGGTAGCCTATGTCTATAATGACAAACGACACTTGGACCGATATAGGGAGCTTGAACGTGAGGCAAAACGATTTAAAAAAGGAATTTGGAGTATTGAAAATTATGTAACTGAAAAGGGTTTTGCTAATGTAAAGTAGGGGGTGAAGACGTGAGCGGAATTTTTTCTACTTATACGTCGTATGAATTGTGGGGACCGATTTGGATTGCCTTGTTATTGCTCCTCTCGTATGTATACGTTAGAAAAATTGTCAAATCTCACCTTTATGAAGCGACGAGTCAACAAGTAAAATACTTTTTTTACGCGATTCTCACGGTTTACATCGTAAAAGGAAGTCCATTTACCGTTTTGGCAAATGATTATTTTTTTAGTGCGCACGTTTTTCAAATTTCCATGCTGTTGTTTGTTGCGACCCCGTTGTTTATTTTAAGTTTGCCGACGGATTTTTTGCGGCGGTACTTTTGGGATTATCGGATGCGTAATGCGATTAAACTGTTTGCTCATCCGTGGGTGACTGCGATCTTTTTTAATGGGTTACTTACGATTTATTTTGTACCAAGTGTCTTTAATGCGGTTCAAGCAAGTATGCTACTTACGAGCATAGCCCAAACGGTACTTATCCTTCATGCTTTTTTAATGTGGTGGACGATTATTACACCACTCCCAGAAGTGAGTAAACTGTCGGATTTTACGAGAGTAGCCTACGTTTTTTGTACGGCGTTGTTGCTAATGCCGATTGGGATCTTTCTGATTATTATTGAAAAAGCACATTACCCTGCTTACGCCACTGTCGTTGAACTCGTACCGATGATGACAGCTGTATATGATCAACAGCTTGCCGGTGGAACACTGAAGGCTATTCAGTTAACGAGTTATGGAATTGCATTATTTAAAATTATGATGCTATGGGCGAAGAAAGAGGAAGAAAATGAAGGAAAAATTGACGATGAAAATATTCGAGTTGTACAAGGAGTCGTTATCCATTTAGACGACAAAAAACAATGAACTGTTCGAGCATATATATTGCTTTGGGCAGTTCTTTTTTGTTTATTTAGAAGACGACAGCAAGAAAAAATAAACTGATCATCACGAGTTGGACAATAAACTTTGCAATGGTGCTACTCAAAAAAACTGCCTATAGTGGCAAGTCCGATAACAAATGCTTTACGTAGATTTTGTTCAATAAAACATTCAGTTATGATTACGGCAATAAATGGAACAATAATAATACCGAACGGTGGCATGATGAACGCTCCGACGATAACAGCGATTACCGCAATTCGTTCACCCCACTTGGAACCGCCATATTTTTTTACGAAATAGCTACTTGCTAAAATATCGGCGATAAAAATGAACATAGTCAATACCCCCATCGTTATCCAAAAGAGAAGGGAAAATTCTTCTTTTCCAATACTGAAATAGTAGACGAGGAATCCACCCCAAATGGCAAGAACGGATGGAACAATTGGAAATATTAGCCCAACGAAGCTAATGATAAATAATAAAATAACGATAGTCCATATGAGTGCGGTCATTTTATCCACATCCTTTTGTTCGTACTTATACTAAATAGAAAGAAGGCGATAGCCATGACGCTTACGATTCAAAATGTACCACTTTCTGTCCTTGATCTCTCACCGATATTAGAAGGAAACACGGTGGGCCAGTCGTTCCAAAATACGCAAAAACTCGCTCAGCATACGGAAAGGCTCGGCTACAATCGTTATTGGCTTGCGGAACACCATAACATGCCAGGTATTGGAAGTTCAGCGACATCGCTTTTAATTTCACATGTTGCAGCTAGTACGTCAAGTATTCGAGTCGGTTCCGGGGGAATTATGCTTCCAAATCATGCTCCGCTCGTCATTGCAGAGCAATTTGGAACGCTTGAATCTCTCTATCCGGGCAGAATCGACCTTGGACTCGGGCGGGCCCCGGGAACGGATCAACTTACAGCATTTGCATTACGAAGAAATAATATGAGTGATGGAAGCGATTTTCCAGAAATGGTTGCAGAATTACGTGGGTATTTCGAGCCGTATACGGGTGACCGACGACGAGTTCGCGCGATTCCGGGTGAGGATTTAAATATTCCGATTTGGTTGCTCGGCTCAAGTGGATTTAGCGCAAGAATGGCGGGGCTGCTTGGAGTCCCCTTTTTTTTTTGAAGACACTTTTCCCCCGAAAAAACAAGGCCCGCATTAGAGGGAGAACGCTCTTTTTTTTTAACATCTGAAGACTTTGATAATGCACAACCCCATC
>DKGN01000128.1:22287-23835 GCA_002453275.1 Caryophanales bacterium UBA6769 | reverse complement strand
TCACCATTTGGCTATATCCTTAAAAGTTTAGCTTTATACTATTAAATTTTATTATAGTTTGATTTATAATGATAGCATTAACCTATTAATATTTCGATTTACGATCGGAGGGAATTGAGTGGAATTAAGACAATTGGAATACTTTATCGTTCTTTGTAAGGAGCTTCATTTTACACGCGCAGCTGAAAAAATTGGGATTGCTCAACCTTCATTAAGTCAGCAAATTCGTTTGCTCGAGCACGACGTTGGCACCCCACTTTTTGATCGTGTCGGTAAAACAAACGTTTTGACTGAAGCAGGTAAAATATTGCTCGAACATAGTTACAATATTTTCCACGAAATCTCACAAGCAAAAGCTGCCATTAGCGAACTACAAGGACTAGAAAGAGGAACATTAAAAATTGGTGCGCTTCTCACGGTTGTGAATTATTTGCTTCCACCTACGGTGATTAACTTCCATGAAAGTTATCCTAATGTTGATTTATCTGTCCAAGGGCTACGAACTGGAGACATTTACAGTGGAATCCTACAAAATGAACTTGATTTAGGCATCACATTTTTACCAATCGATGATGAGAATCTAGAAACGATCCCACTTTATGAAGAAAACCTTGTCCTGGCAGCTCCGATCAATCATCCAATCGCTCAAAAGCCTTTTGTTACATTAGCTATTTTGCAAGAAGTTCCTTCCATTCTTTTACCAAGCACTTATTTTATTCGTCAACTTATTAACGAAAAGTGCCGTATGCTTGAATTCAATCCTAAACCAGTTATGGAAATGACGACAATAGAGTCAATTATCAATATGGTAAGCAATGGAGTCGGGGTGACGATTTTACCCGAAGCTTATCTAAAACATATTAATAACAAGCAAATTCAAATCCTACCTATCCAAGATCCTGTGCTTACGACAAAAATCGGGATTATCTATCGGAAAAATAAATATTTATGTGCAGCGAGCCGCGTGTTTTTAGAAAAACTAATCAATACAATGGAACATGACATTAATTAAGAGGAAAAGCTAATCGATGATTAAAAAAAGGGTGCCTTTCGGCACCACTTTATCCATTTTTCACATCTTCAAGACTAGCACCATAATTAATATGATAGACACTCTCGCCAATGACGAGGGCAGGAACTGATTTTATGCCAGCTTTTTCTGCCTCGGCAATTCGATTACGATCTGTCCCGAGATGTACACTTTCTGTCTTCACTTTTGACTTATCAAGATACTTAAGCACAGTTTCTTCAGCATCTACACAAACCGGACAACCAGCGTGATAAAAAATTGCTTTTGACATTCAGTATCGCTCCTTTTCATTTATCTATAGTATAGGAGCGCTATAAACGTGGATCAATTACTAATTTCTTATTGTTACGATAGGTAAACATAATAGTTTGATTGCAGCATCAATGGCAGCACAAAGCCTCAAGTCGTTGAAGAATGACGAAGGAAAACAAATATATGTTTTCCTTCGTCTCTTCTACATTATTAGGTTAAAATTGCATCACATTGCGCGACAAGTACAGATGGATTTTTAGCTAAAT
>DKGN01000128.1:1604-22237 GCA_002453275.1 Caryophanales bacterium UBA6769 | reverse complement strand
ACAGATGGATTTTTAGCTAAATTGATTTCGTATGGTTTTTCAATCGATTGGCCTTCTGGATCTTTTACAACTCGAACGGTTGGCCGACTCGGTGAGCCTATTTGATACTTAATGACAACAGCCGTTTCCCCTGTGTTTAATTTTACCGTTAACCCGACTGGATAAGTTGCAACAGAATGTTGAAATGCTTTAACGTATTTCGGATCGAAATGGGTATAAGAGCCTGCATATAAAACTTCCATTGCTTCGTGAGGTAGCACTGCTTTTCGATAAGGGCGATTAGAAGTTAACGCATCAAAAACATCAGCAACAGCTAAAATTTTCCCATAGGGATGAATTTTATTACCTTCTAATCCTCTTGGATATCCACTACCGTCTAACTTTTCATGGTGCTGCAAAGCACAATGCGCAGATAGCAATGAAATCGAAGGATCTTTACGAAGAATTTCAAAGCCATGTTCCGTATGCATTTTCATCATTTCAAATTCCTCTGCAGAGAGTGTGCCCTGTTTATTTAAAATTTCTGTAGGGATCACACACTTTCCAATGTCATGCAGCATGCTACCAATGCCAATTTCAGTAATTTGCTTGTCGTTAAAACCAAGATGGACAGTCATCGCTAATGTATATAATGTTACATTCGTTGAATGTGAAAACGTATACGTATCATGAGTGAAAATATTTGTTAACAAGTTCATCACATTTTTCATAGAGCGAATTTCAGATAAAAGGCTTGTCAGGGCACCTTGGAGCTTTTCAACTTTAATCCCTTCAAAAATTCGTTTATGTCTACTATCACGTGAAAAAACCTGTTCATAAATTTCAGTGATTGCATTCGTCGTTTCGATTCTAAGTTCAACTGGAATATCTTCTGCTATTTCAATATCGCCGAGGGCTTTATCTTCTATGTATAACAAGGACACTCCTCGCCGCTGCAAAGCTGCAATTATTTTATTCGTTAAACTTGTCCCTTCAGCTACTAGCACCATTCCTTGTTCACTATAAATGGGCTTTGCCGTTACCATGCCAGCATAACAGTTGTTTATCGAGACTAACCTCAATGTATCTTCATCCTAACTTCCTGTTTGTAACTTTCTTGTTCCGCCTACTTACAAGTCTTTCAAACCGTTATTAACACGTCTATTATATCCCTAGCAAATAACTTTTGTATAGTTCTTGACTTTGTTTGTTATTTGTTTCATCATTCCCTTTTTAAAAATAACGTGTCAACTTGTGCGTGTTCATTGGTAGATTCAATATACAACGTATATTTCTCAAGCTCAAAAACTAAAAACATCCGCTGATCAAGCTCACTTTTTTCAATTGTTTTCTCTTTATCTAGCATGGCTTGAACTTCCTGTAACGATGGTAATGACTTGTCAGGGAATGTCACTTCTATGCTTGTTACATGATCGTGACCCATTGAGACGAAATAAATAACATGTCCGTAAGTATAATATTCAGAGCCACCCATGATTCCTGTAGTATCAGGCTTGCCTTTTTCTAATAAAATTGTCTGAATTGGAGTACCAATCTCATAATCTATTTCTTTTATTTTTCCTTTTTTGGCAATGGCAAGGATATTATTATCAAAATATGCATCTATATTTTGATTAGCTTCTGTTTTTAAAGGGATTTGAGAGTGCCCGCCAAACAAGAGCGCGATTACGAGCATCGATACTTTTGCAAATTCCGTCATTCTTTTTCCCCCATTTTTGTTACAACCATTTGTTTCATAATCATTGTATTCAGAAAAAAATAAAAAAGCACAGTAGAATGGGGTCTACCATGCTTTTGAGGCTATTCCATTGAAAAGTTTTCCGCGAATTCAATGAAAAAATGAAGCGACTCGGGATTGACCATCGAGCCTTTATTCACTGCTCTTTCAAGTGGAATGCCCATCAATAATTTCTTGATCGGCACTTCTAACTTTTTTCCATTTAATGTTCTTGGCACTTCCTTAATTTCGTACACTTCATTTGGTACATGTCGTGGGGAACAATTTTCACGAATTTGTTTCGCTAGTTCTTTTTTCAGTTCGGGGGTTAATGATACGCCTTCTGCCAAAACAACGAATAATGGCATAAACGCCTCACCTTTTTCGTTGTTAACATCAACGACTAAACTGTCGATAATTCCCTCTACACTTTCGACTGCACTGTAAATTTCACTTGTTCCCATGCGGATTCCACCACGATTGATCGTTGAATCCGAACGACCGTAAATTTGACAGCTACCATCTGTGCGGATTTTAATCCAGTCACCGTGTCGCCACAAACCTGGGTACATGTCAAAATAACTTTCATAATAGCGTTGTCCATCATGATCATTCCAGAAATATAAAGGCATAGATGGCATAGGTTCGGTAACGACAAGTTCGCCAACTTCGTTTAAAACAGCATGACCTTCTTCATTAAATGCATGAACATCGGCACCTAAAGCGCGTGCCTGAATAAATCCCGCATAAACTGGTAAGGTTGGTGAACCTGTCACAAAAGCTGTGCACAAATCAGTACCCCCACTCGCTGAAGCAAGCCATATGTCCGAGTTCACATTATCATACACCCACTTAAAACCTTCTGGCGGTAATGGGGAGCCTGTAGCCATGATACTTTTCAATTTAGACAATTGATACGTATCCTTCGGTTGAAGACCTTCATTCATACATGAGAGTAAATAACTAGCACTCGTTCCAAAGACCGTCATCTCAGTTTCTTCTGCAAACTCCCACATTGCCTCCAAGTTCGGATGGCCCGGATTTCCATCGTACAGAATAATCGTCGAACCCGCTAACAAGGAACCAACAACGACGTTCCACATCATCCAGCCTGTCGTCGTAAACCAAAAAAAGCGATCCTCTTCTTTTAAATCTGTCTGTAAAACAGATTTTTTTAAATGCTCTAAAATGATCCCACCATGACCTTGGACGATTGCTTTCGGAAGACCTGTCGTTCCCGAAGAGTAAAGAACCCACAACGGATGATCAAACGGCACTTGTTCATATATCAAGTCTGAAGATTGTGCGGAACGAACAAAGTCAGACCAATACTCGCCCTTTTTTATTTTCGACAAATCAGGCTTTTCATTTAAATAGGGAAGGACAATTGTCTTTTCAAGCGATGGAATTGCTGCTTCAATTTGCTTCACGGTCTGCATCCGGTCAAAGTCTCGCCCACCGTATCGATATCCATCAACTGCAATTAAAATCTTCGGTTCAATTTGTTTAAACCGATCAATAACAGTTGGGCTTCCAAAGTCTGGAGAACAGCTTGACCATGTCGCCCCAATGCTGGCACAAGCTAAAAACGCAACGATCGCTTCCGTAATGTTCGGAATATAAGCAACGACACGATCCCCGCTTTTTATCCCAGCTCCTCTCAAGCTTGCTTGAAATGCAGCTACTTGATCGTATAATTGTTGCCAAGTCATCTGCTCGATTTCCCGTAGCTCTGATTTAGAAATAATCGCAATTTCTTCGGGTCTCATCTTCTGAAAAATATGTTCTGTATAATTGAGCTTTGCTCCTTCAAACCATTTTGCAGCTGGCATTTTATGTGTCGACAGCACATGTTTATAAGGGGCCGATGACTTTATTTCGAAAAACTCCCATAACGATTCCCAAAATTGTTCAACTTCGGTCACAGACCATTCCCACAATGACTCATATGTTTCGAAAGTGAGTTGCTTATTATCTTTCAACCAATTCATATAGCGCTTCATGTTAGACTGTTCTTGAAATTCGTTAGAAGGCTCCCAAAGTAATGTGCCTTCTTTCACTCGTTGCTCTGCCAATTTTGCAATCCCCTTTCCTCCAAATAAAAATCTTCTTTTTAAAGTATAAATGAATTTGCAGTTGTACGCGAATCATTTTAAATAAGTGTTAAAGATTCCGTAGTTCTGCTATCCTATGAATAGATTTTACTATGAAGGTGGGCGACCTATGATAGAAAAAGCAACAGCCATGCTGGAAAAATATTTCGGATATACCGCTTTTCGTAATGGACAACTAGAAAGTATCGATCAGATAATAAACGGAAAAAACACACTTTCCATTATGCCGACCGGTGGTGGGAAGTCAATGTGTTATCAAATCCCTGCTCTTTTATTTGATGGGATTACGATCGTCATTTCACCTTTGATTTCACTGATGAAGGATCAAGTCGATGCCCTTCGTTCTGCTGGCATAAATGCGACATATATTAATAGTTCCTTATCCGCTGAACAAATAGAAGAGCGAATTCACGCGGCGCAAAATGGAGAAGTGACGTTACTTTATGTTGCACCTGAACGGTTCGAATCTACACGCTTTGTTGCGTTAATCCGATCCCTCCCAGTGTCACTCGTCGCTTTTGACGAAGCTCACTGTATATCACAATGGGGACATGATTTTCGCCCAAGTTACCGCTCCATCATCCCTGTGTTAAAGCAATTACCAAATCAACCTGTTTATATTGCATTGACGGCTACCGCGACTTCACAAGTAGCTAGTGAAATTCGCTCGCTACTATCGATACCTGAAGAACATACAGTCATGACAGGCTTTGCTAGGGAAAACTTAGCATTCCAAGTACTAAAAGGAGAAAACACATATGATTTTCTTTTAGAATACGTGCGAAAAAACCTTTCCTCTTCTGGCATTATTTATGCTGCAACCCGAAAAGAAACCGATCGGATCCATGCTTTTTTAATTAAACATGATATTGCAGTAGAACGATATCATGCGGGTATGTCTGAGCACGATCGCGAACGAGCGCAGGAAAATTTTTTGTATGATGAATCAACAGTTATTGTTGCGACAAACGCCTTTGGAATGGGGATTGATAAGTCGAACGTTCGCTATGTCATTCACGTAAATATTCCAAAAAACATTGAGGCGTATTACCAGGAAGCAGGACGGGCAGGTCGTGATGGAGAGAAAAGTGAATGTACTTTACTTTACTCACCGAAAGATATTCAACTCCAAAAATTCCTCATTGATCAGTCAACTGAGGATGAAACGAGAAAAACGCAAGAGTATCAAAAGCTACAGTCTATGGTTGATTATTGTCATACGGAGCAGTGTTTACAAAAATATATCCTCCAATACTTTAATGACCCGTATGCGTATGACTGTCTTTCGTGTGGCAACTGTCAAGATGATCGTGAACTGGAAGACATTACGCGAGAAGCACAAATGGTATTTTCATGTGTTAGACGAATGAATGAACGATACGGAGCAACATTAATCGCACAAGTGTTAAAAGGATCACGAAATCAACGAATCAAACAATTTAATTTCTCGCAACTTTCTACGTACGGACTCATGTCTGCAAAAACGGAGAAAGAAATCGTTGATTTAATCAATTATTTCATTGCGGAAGGATATTTAGGCTTAACTGACAGTAAATTTCCGATTGTTACGTTAAGGGAGAATGCATACTTCGTCTTAAAAGGCGAAAAGCAAGTCTTTCGAAAAATTCATGAGCAAGCTGCGAGTTTAGTAGAAGATAACGAATTGTTTCAAAAGCTTCGTAAGCTACGAAAAGAAATTTCTGACACAGAAAATGTGCCACCTTATATTGTATTTTCAGATGCAACATTGAAAGAAATGAGTGGCCGCCTGCCACAGGACAAACGCTCAATGCTTGCAGTAAAAGGCGTTGGGGAGATGAAGTTTGAAAAATATGGAGAACAATTTTTGGCAATCATTAAGGAACATATAATCGATTAGGGGACAAGTTGTCTCCTTTTTTATTATGTATTTTTCAAACAGAATTTATCTATATATTTAACTTGTCGTCATTGAGTTTAATAAGCATTTCCATACTTTTCTTGCAGACCTGTTCATCACTTTGCCGCCGCTATTTATATCATCTATTCATCCATCTTCAATTCTTGTTCGTCGATCGTTGATTTTGTTGAACCGAGGAGAACAATCGCACCAGTAACAAAAAAGACACTTGCCAATCCAAACAACTGGGCGACGACACCGAATGCAAAAGGCGCTACTGTTTGTGTTAAACGATTTGACGTCAATCGGAAGCCTAAACCTTCAGCAACACGTTCCCGGGGCAATGAATTTAGTGTCGTTGAAATAGATAACGGTTGACCAATCCCTAGCCCCATCCCTAATAAAAAAGATAAAAAACTTAACAAAACGATATGATTGAAAAGTGGAATGAATAAAAATAAGCCGCCAGAGCATACGACAGAAAGGACGATAACACGCCTTTTCCCGAGCACGTCGATTAATTGTGGCATAAACCAGCGGATAAATATGCCAGCAAGGGCATTAATCGATACGATCATGCCAATACTCGTGCTGCTTAATCCAATGTGTAAGCCGAGTAATGGAAAATAGGCGGTAAACATATCTTTTCCTAACAAAACTAAGGAACTTATTAAAAATGCCCGCCTTACATTTCGGATTTTCAACAATTGAAAAGTCGTTGAAAATTTCCCTAGTGGTTGTTTCTCTCGTTTTTCGATTGTAAATGGTGTTAAAGAAAAGCTGAGTAGTGCAGCGAAAAGTCCAATCATCCCTAAAAGTAAAAATGCGTAGGCAGATGTAAGTTGATCAGCTAAAAAGCCACCGAGTAAAGGTCCTACAAAACTACCAATCGCTGCCCCAATACTAAACTTTAAAATATTTTCCTCGCGTTTTATTGGTGAGGAAGAATGTCCAGCATAACTTTGCGCGGAAACGACAAAGAATGTGTTCGCAATACCTGCAATGAGCTGTGAAAGGATGATCCCAATTAATTGAGAGGAAAAAAGTGGCAAAACAAGAGATAGCGAGCCAATGATAGAACTTAGAATTATTGGCTTTTTACTCCCGATTCGGTCCACTATTTTTCCTATTTGAACAGCAAATAGTAATGATAGAAAAGGAAACATAGAGACTACGATACCAATCTCAAATGGGGTTGCACCTAATTCATGTGCAAAGATTGGTATAAGTGGTCGTGTGCCAACCATCCCAACCATAAAAAAACCAGATATTATCCCTAAAAGTGTGTAATTGTTATCGTTTATTTTCATGCCAACACCTTCGTACAGTTCAATTACTATGTTAAAATTAGAAGAATCGCCTTTAAGGCAAAAGCATGAACGTAGTTTACAGTATATGTGGAGGGATTTCAATTTTTGAGGACCGTTCAAATATAAATATAGAAAAACAAAAAAAGCTTATTACTAAAGGAACTGTTCGTTTACTTACGTTGGGGTTAACACTCATATGGGGAATTGCGTGGGTATTTATGAAAGTGGCTTTGCAATATATGGGACCATTCACATTTGCGACGCTTCGATTCATGTCTGCTGCGCTTTTTTTAATCATCGTTTTAGCTTTTTTAAGACGCTTAAAACTTCAAAACATATCACTCCGAGAACTTATCATATTAGGATTACTTCAAACGACAAGCGTTTTTCTTTTGCTTACGTACGGCATGAAGTTTGTTGACGCTAGAACGTCATCGATTCTTCTGTATACGATGCCCATTTGGAGTGGACTTCTTGCAGCTAAGTTTTTAGGCCAGCCGTTATCTCGAGTGAAGATTTTTGCAATGTTCCTTGGCGGTATTGGGATTTTTTTCATTGTTGATTTTCAATTCGAGTCGCTTTCCAATCGTTCAGCTCTGCTTGGGCAGTTCATGATTCTCATTGCATCTGTTTGTTGGGCATTCGCTAACATTTATTATCAAAGGAAGTTTCAATTCGCTGATCGGCTACAAGTGAATGCGTATCAATCGTTGTTTGGTGCTCTTGCATTAGCTATTTTTGCTTTTATAACGGAAGCGAATGAACCGATTGTCTTTAATTCTATTAGTTTATTATCTGTTTTGTATACTGGTGTTTTTGCTTCAGCGATCAGCTTTACAATTTGGTTCTTTTTATTAGATGTTGTTGATACAGCAACAGCTGCAATGTCCATTTTGCTCGTTCCTCTGTTCGGATTAATCTTTGGAGCCATCTTTTTAAACGAAACATTAACAATCAGTACTATAATCGGCTCTTTCTTTATTTTGGCTGGAGTCTTTTTCGTACAATTTAACGGGATTTTTCGCTCTCTCTTTAAGAAACGAAGCTTGCCGAATAAGCAAAGCTAACCCACCCTACGTTCAAGTCAGGTGGGTTTGATAATGCTTTATAATTTTGCATCCACTTCTTGTAAAACTTCACCAATTTTGCGTTCGTTTATAACGAGATCGGCCAAATTATCATAGTCTGTTGCTTCCATATTGACGATGACGAGCTTGGCTCCGTTTTGCTTCGCTTCAACAGGGAAGAAATTCGCAGGTGAGACAGACAGTGACGATCCTAGGACGATGAATAGATCTGCGCTTGCTGTTTCGAGTTCTGCAGTTCGCACTTCGTCATCAGGTAACATTTCTCCGAATAGGACAACAGACGGACGAAGATCACCGCCACATTCGCACTTAAATATACCGTTTATAAAGTCACGATTCGGATATCGTTTTTCACAGGAATGGCAATGGACAGTTCGAAGGGTCCCATGAAGTTCTGCCACGTTCTCACTTCCTGCTTGTTGATGAAAACCATCAACATTTTGCGTGATGATTGACTGGACAAGTCCTCTTTTTTCCCAATTTCCTAAGATTTCATGTCCATCATGCGGCTTATAGTCATGAATCGCTTGTAAGCGTGTATGATAAAATTGCGTAAATTCTTCGCGGTTATTCATAAAGGCATCGAGACTTGCAAGCCTTATCGGGTCCACGTTTTCCCATAAGCCCGTTTGTTTTGAACGAAAATCGGGCAGGCCACTCTCCGTTGACATCCCCGCTCCTGAAAAGATGACAGTATGCTTCGCTTCATTCAACATCTTCGCTAACATTTGTCTTCCTCCATTCTATTCTTTCGTAAACATATAAAAAGTCGCAACGACAAAACAGACTTGTTTTTCATTTTCATCAAACACTTCACATTGACAATGAGTTAACGTTCTTCCGCGTTTGATTACTTTTCCGATCGCTTCGAGTTCATTTCCAATGGCAGGTCTTAAATAATTAATTTTTAATTCAGCCGTAACGGTAAATTCATTTTCTGCAACGAGTGTGTTTACAGCAACAGCCATTGCCATATCGGCGACTGTCGCTAATATGCCACCATGCACCGTTCCATGAAACTGTGTCATTTCATGCTTGATTGGTAAACGAACGACAGCCTTTCCGTTTTCTGCTGAAACTACCTTTGCCCCATAATCCTGCCAAATTGATCCTTGAATCATTTCAGTGACTCTTTGCTGCACCGCTCGTCCCCTCCTTTTACTTACCTTTAACCAAGTAACACCGACTACACTTCGGGTACAAAGATTTTTTCTGCGTGAAAGTTGCCATTCACTCTACCCATCAGTGTGACAGAGCCATTTTCAACTGGTTTAAAATCTGTCATTCTCTCAATCGTCCAATTTAATAAAAAGCCTTTCATCATTTCTATAAATGCAGCATGGGACACAATGACAACCTGATCATACGCTTGTCTAGCCTCTAGTGGCTGGATAACGGAGTTATAAAACAGTGAAGCTCGCAAATACAAGTCAGCCATCGATTCTCCGTGATGATAGCGAAAATAAAACGCGCCAGCCGCTTTAAATTCTCTTTTCACCTCAGGTGTACGATTATTGAAGTCATATAAATTCCCGAGCTCCCATTCACGAATAAGCGGACTTTCATAAAAAGGTGTCGATTCTGGTGCTTGTTCATAAATTGGCTGCGCTGTTTCCATCGTTCGTAAGTATGGCGAGACATAAAAAACTGACTTATCTGTAAGCTTGTCTTGCATAAACTCGCCCGTTTTTGTTGCTTGTTTTCTTCCTTTCGTTGTAAGCGGATGCTGTGAGTCATGCGTATGTGCCATTAAGTTACGATCCACGTTATGTTCGGATTCCCCATGTCGAATTAAGTAAAGTTTCAAAGCTAATTCCCCCATCCAAATCTTGTACTTTATACTCTCCTGTTTATTATACGCTAAATTTAAAATTGTCACAGCGTTCAGAATGATTTCTTTAATGATCTTATTTTTCATTCGTAGCATACTAAAAAAACTCGGCCTGTTTCACCGAGTTTTATGAATTTATGAAATATCACTTTTTCTGAGTAGAAGTAAGAGCGCCTTTATAATAGTGACAACTGCAAACAGTACGATAAAAATTAAACTAACTGGTGTAAGCACTGCTGTCAAAAAAGGAATTTCTGGAGCGACTAATAATAAGGCCACACTAGAAAGGAGACCAAAGAAATAGGGTAGTAAAAACATGGATCCTTCCCCTCCTTCCTTTTTGTTCTTCTTTATTACAATTATATTATGACCTTTTTAAAGAACTGTCCGCCCTTTTGAACAATTTACAAACACAAATTTTGACGTACAAATACGCAAAGTTTACACTAAAACCATACTACTTAACGTAAAGGAGGCAATTATAATCGTGACATACGATTTTGACCATGTAATTAATCGTTTAAATACAAATTCTTTAAAATGGGATGCCCTTGAAGAACGATTTGGGGCTAAGAATATTCTTCCTCTGTGGGTAGCCGATATGGATTTTCGTGCTCCTGATGCAGTCATTCAAGCATTACATCATGTAGCGGAGCATGGTGTATTCGGTTACACCGTTCGGCCAGATTCTTTTTATGAATCGCTTATCGATTGGTTTGAACGAAAACATAAATGGAAAATTGAAAAAGACTGGATGATCGTCTCCCCCGGCGTTGTTCCAGCACTAAGTTTACTCGTTCAGGCTTTTACCGAACCAGGTGACAAGATTGTTATCCAATCTCCTGTGTACCATCCTTTCTTTTATGTTGTAAACCAAAATGAGCGAGAGCTTGTCGATAACCCTCTCGTTTTAACGGACAATAAATATGAAATTGATTTTGAAGATCTAGAAGAAAAATTGAGTGATGAACGATGCAAGTTATTTATATTTTGTAGTCCACATAACCCAGTTGGGCGTGTCTGGACTAAAGAAGAGTTACGTAAAGTGGGAGAGTTATGTAGAAAGCATAATGTCCTTATCCTCTCCGATGAGATTCATTGTGATTTAATCTTTAAAGGGCATACTCACATTCCATTCGCTTCTCTTTCGGACGAATTCGCAGACATTTCGATTACATGTGTCGCCCCGAGTAAGACGTTTAACCTTGCTGGCTTGCAATCATCTGCAGTAATTATTCCTAATGAAAAACTTCGCAAACAATATAAAGATGCATTAAGAATTGAGGATGGCGACATGTTAAACCCGTTTGCAATTGCTGCTTTCGAAGCTGCCTATACTGAAGGTGAACAATGGCTAGATGAGCTGATGGATTACTTGGAAAAAAACTTACACTACTTAACAACATTTTTTCAAAACGAAATTCCACAAGTAACTGTCATTCAACCTGAAGGTACATACTTAATTTGGGTTGACTTTCGCAAGCTAGGCTTAACCGAAAAGGGATTAGAGGAGCTTTTAATTTCAAAAGGAGAAGTTGCTGTAAATCAAGGATATATTTTTGGGAAAACGGGAGAAGGCTTTGTGAGAATTAATATAGCGTGCCCACAATCAACATTAAAAGAAGGTTTAAAACGAATAAAAAAAGCAATTCAATCAATAAAAGACCCTGTTTCTGATTAATTCAGATTCAGGGTCCTTTAATTACTATTCCATAAAGTCTAAAAATTCATCCAAGCTTGTTAATACTTTATAAGGCGATGCATTACTTTCCATATCTTCCTTCGAACGAAATACTTCAACTTGGAAGTCATTGCTGCCCGCAACACCACTTACAATTGTACGGTATACGAAAGACCCTTCCAGTTGACTCCCTTGACGTTTCATCGTTCCACCTGCCTTCGCTTTTTTCTTATTATATAGAAAACAAACAAATAATTCACTATTTCTTGTAAAATAAATTACTTTTCCTTTATTTTTTAAATAAAATAAAGCCCACTCAGAAAGCAGGCTTTGTCGCTACCGGGTTATCCAGTTACTTGTTTGTCATAGTAATATTCTGGTTTAGTGGCGCCGAGGTCATTCACTTCCTTAAAAAGTGTACGGTATTCTTGAATTGGAATCGTCCCATAAATATATAATTGTTGGATAAAATCTAAAAGTCCATTTGCGTTTGACGACTCATTTTTACGCTCGGCATAGTGCTCCATTACTTCTTCCAATTTCAAAAATAATCCCCCCTAATGTAAATGTAAGCGCTTTAACCTATTTTAACATAATTTAAAGCCTTTTGCCTTTTTCTGAAAATTAAAACTTTAGACAGGATTTTACAAAGACTTCAATTGATGTTTGCTTAGTTTACATCTTTCAGCAATATTTTTGACCTGTTTCACTAAACTACATAAAAGGATTTTTCAAAGGTCGTTATAGGAGCCTTTACACTGAATGACTCTTTACATACTATGTAGTAATGCTTCGATAGCGGAGGTGATAGATGTGGGTTACGCTGGTGGCGGCGGATACGGCAAAGGTGCTGGATTTGCTTTAATTGTGGTGCTGTTCATTCTGCTTATCATTGTTGGAGCAGCTTACGTATACTAAAAAAGTAAACGAAAACACTGCCGCATAAGGCAGTGTTTTCTATTCCATCGTATGCTTAATCTTTTGTTGCTCAACATGACGCTCAATCGCGAGGTCAACGAGTGACTCAATTAACTCAGAATATTCAAGTCCGGATTGTTTCCAAAGTAAAGGATACATACTAACAGGAGTAAATCCTGGCATCGTATTAATTTCATTAATGTAAATGTCGTCTTGTTCTGTGACAAAAAAGTCCGCTCTGACAAGCCCAGAACCGTCAATGGCTTGAAATGCTTTTATCGACATTTCTGTTAGCTGTTCATACACAGTCTCCGATACTTTTGCAGGAATGAGCAAATCGGTGCTGTCATCTTCATATTTTGCGTTATAATCGTAAAAATCTGTTTTCGGAACGATTTCACCTGCAATAGAACATCTCGGCTCATCGTTGCCTAGCACAGCAATCTCTATTTCACGCCCGACAATTCCTTCTTCCACGATGACTTTCCGATCATATTCGTATGCAAGATTCATCGCTTGTTTTAGGTCATCCTTTGACATACACTTACTTATTCCTACACTTGAGCCCAAATTTGCTGGTTTAACGAAGCAAGGATAACCTAACGTTGTTTCAATTTTAGAACATACTTGTTCTTGATCCTCATTCCACTCCTGTCGCATGAAGTAAACGTAATTTGGCTGCGTTAAGCCATGCTGTGCAAACACTTGCTTCATAAACACTTTATCCATCCCAACGGCGGAAGCGGCAACCCCATTTCCTACGTAAGCGACATTTAATAATTCCAATAAGCCTTGAACGGTTCCATCTTCCCCATTCGGTCCATGAAGAAGCGGAAAAACAACTTCATCATCTGTAATTGAAGCAAAAAATTGTGCAGGGATAATACTTTGGTCATGACCATTTTCAGTGAAAATAAGTTCATTGATGTTCTTAATTTTCCCGTTAATTTGTGGACCTGTAAACCATTTCCCTGCCTTAGAAATATAAACAGGAAATACATTAAACTTAGTAAAATTCAATGCGTTAATGACCGAAAGAGCCGTTCGCATTGACACCTCGTGTTCAGCAGACTTTCCCCCATACAAAAGACGAAGGGTCTTTTTGTTGTTGTTCATGTCGTTCCCCCTAAAAATGAACTTCGCATTAATTAACATTTAGATTGTAGCATGATTCGATAATCATCACTATAGCCGTATGTTATTCTTTTAAGTCAAAAATTGATTATTCTTGTTCATACATAAAATCGTCAATTGATAATTCCTTTTTCAACGTCACTTCATTTGTCTCATGATCGTAATGGTAGATATTTATTTGACCGCCATCGTCCCACGTCGCATCGTTCGTTAAAACTCCGAAATGTCCATCTTGCAGTGGAATCGTTTGGTGTAAGTAAGTCGGTAAATGATCGGTATTATTCTCAGTTACGATCTCCTGTCCTCCGCTAACAAAAACAAGAATAATAGCAATGGCAATTAATGCAATTCTAATTCTTCTCATTTCTTTAACATTTTCTTCCATCTTCATACCGACTTTCTATGTATTCTTTTTGAGCCACTTGACAATATGGCTAATTAATTGCGTTTCAAGTGGCTTTTTAAACGATCGCTTATATGCTTTTTTCAATGCCACCATATTTGCAGGCTCTTCCTGATGACGAAGCAGGTGATTCATATTATCGATGATGTAAGCCTCCGCTTCTCCGCTCACTTTTTCAGCTAAGACTTTCGCATGTTCTGGTCGTACTTGAATATCCTTCGACCCACTAATCGCAAGGACAGGACAAGTAATATTTGATAAATCATCGAGGACATTATAATTAAAATGTTCTCGCATCCACTTTGCAGGTACTCGTTGCCCTTTTACACGAATGACTGGATCTGTCGAGCGTTCAATCCGACTAATAAGAGCTTGTTGCTCTTTGGCGATTTTATTTGCGATCTTAAATAATCGCATAAAAACTCCTTTTAATCCGGTCATTTTCCCAAAATCACGAGCGATTTCCTCGCCTTGACGAGTAATCGTCACCTTTAATGATTCGGCCGCACCCGCTAATAAGATTAGACCATGCGCTGCTACGCGTTGTTGAACGAGAACTGCAAGCGAACAGCCTTCACTATGACCAAGGAGAAAGATTCGGTTCGGGTCAACGTTCGGATGTGTTTTTAAAAAGTGTAATGCGGCTTCTGCATCCGCGACTAAATCCGATAATCCCGCTTCATAATAATTCCCTTTACTCTTTCCGATGCCTCGTTTATCATACCGCAACGTAGCGAAGCCATGTGGAATGAATTCTTCAGTCAACAGCTTAAAAGCATTAATCTTGCCTAATTTTGCATTTTCATTCCGATCAACTGGACCAGAGCCATGTAGAAATAAAATAGCCGGATGGCGCTCACTTTCTTCCTTTCCTTTCGGAAGAACGAGACTTCCGCTTAATTCAACGTCACTACGAAACAACACTTCCGCTTCTTGCATTTAGCTTTCTCCTCTCCTTTTTTTCTTCTTAGGCGGATGATGAAGTAAACGCTCATGTTCCGGTTCAATATGAATGAAAATCGTTGGTGAATGAAGCACTTTCTTTATGTCATTTTCAATCCGGTCACACAATTCATGAGCGGTTTCCACATTCATATTTGATGGGACGACAAGATGAAAATCAACGTATTCTTCTGGACCTGAGCGCCTTGTCCGAAAATCGTGGTATTCAATAAATTCTCGTTCATAGGTAGCTATAATGTTGTGAACTTTCTCTTCTTCCTCTTTCGTTAAGCGAGTATCTAATAATGGAAGAAAAGACTCTTTTCCAAGGAAATAGGCCTCGCGCATAATGTAAATGGCGATTGCAATTCCGATGAGCGGATCTAGAATATAAAAGTCAGTTAGGCTAACAATGACTAAACTGACTGCAACACCTATAGATGCATACACATCAGTAAGCAAATGCAACGCATTCGAAGTCATTGCGACAGAACGATATTCGTGACCTACTTTTTGAACTTTTTTACCGACAACAATATTAATCGCTGCGCCGACTAACATTGCGATCACTGCAAGCATCGGCATTTTTATCGGAGACGGCACAAATAATTTTTGAACAGACTCGTAAATAATCCAAATACCAGCTACAAAAATAAGCAATGTCTCAATTGTTCCGGCGACATTTTCAAATTTACCGTGGCCGTATGGATGGTCACGATCAGGTGGTTTCGAGGAAATTCTTACAGAGAAAAAAGCAATAATCGAGGCCATTAAATCTAGTGACGTATGAATCGCTTCCGAGATGACAGCGACAGAGCCTGTAAAAATACCAACGATTAATTTCATGAAGAATACAAACGTATTGCTAAGTATGGATAACGCTGCAACTCTTGCTGGACGTGGAGACGACAATACGATCACCTCAAAAACAATTCATTACACAATTTTCTTAGTCTTATCTATCTTAACGAACGAAATGATGTGGGTCTAGAGAAACATTGTTGCTTTAGCACAACATTCGCTTCATTTCAGCTTAACCAAAAAGGAATGCAAATCATTCAAACATCAAAAATAAATCTATAGTAGGTACAGCGACACAATTATGCTAAAATTAAAGGAATATAATGCTAATAAGAAAGTTTATACGGAAACGCTTGGATAACAGATTATTAGTGAGTTTAAGGATGGTGATTTGATGTATACACAGCTGTTAGTCGCTGTTGACGGATCAGAAAATTCATTGCGCGCAGCAAAAGAAACGGCTAAACTTGCTTCGCTTGCTCAAGATTGTACTGTGGAAATTGTAAGTGTTGTTGATTATTCAAAGATAGAAAGTGAAGTTATCTATAGTGAGAGCTTAGAAAAATTAAATGCTGAACGTCGAAAACAATTAATTGCAGCTGAACAAATTTTTCAAGATTACAACGTGATTTGCTCCGTGAAAATATTAAACGGCTTGCCTGGTCCTACTATCGTAGCCCATGCGAACAAAAACAAATTTGATATGCTTATTATCGGAAGTCGGGGTTTAAATATGTTTCAAGAGATGGTGCTTGGAAGTGTCAGCCACAAAGTTGCAAAACGTGCAAACTGTCCTGTCTTAATTGTGAAATAAACTAACAGTTGTCCACATCTCAATTCATAATTGGGATGTGTTTTTTTATTTACATTTGCCTTTTGTTCAATTAATATATAAACGAACTATTATATATATACGTAATAAATCTATTAAAATTAATGTTTTTGATTCTAACACATTCAATTTTATATATGGGAGGTTATGTAGATGGACTTCAAAAAAACAGAGTCGATCCTGAGAGCGCTTGGCGAACAAAACCGGTTAAAAATCATTACCTATTTAAGCATGAAGACGCTTTGTGTTTGTGAATTAGTAGAAATACTTGACATAAGTCAGCCTCAAGTAAGCCAGCATTTAAGAAAACTACGAGAGGTAGAACTTGTGACAGAAGAGAAGCGCGGAAGGTGGGTCTATTATTCTTTAAATAATATTCATGCCCTCTACCCTGTCGTCCTTCACATTGTAAGTACACTTCCACTTGTTCAACTAAACGAAATAAGAGCAATATGCGACTGATTCACAGGAGGATACGATGATCACCTTTTTAGCAATCCTTATTTTTATTGTGACATTAACATTCGTTATTTGGCAGCCGAAAGGATTATCAATCGGTTGGTCCGCTTGCATTGGAGCATTGATTGCACTTGCTATTGGTGTCGTTTCTTTTCAAGATGTCGTCGATGTTACCGGCATCGTGTGGAACGCGACGCTAACGTTCGTTGCATTAATTATTATCTCTCTAATCCTTGATGAAATTGGATTTTTTGAATGGGCTGCTTTACATATGGCTCGGTTCGCAAACGGAAGCGGCTTACGGATGTTTCTGCTCATTATCATTTTAGGAGCTGTTGTCGCGGCATTATTTGCAAATGACGGTGCAGCACTAATCTTAACACCGATTGTGCTCGCTATGGTACGTGCATTGAATTTTAAAGAAAAAATGATATTGCCGTTCGTGATGGCCTCTGGTTTTATTGCGGATACAGCTTCACTTCCACTCATTGTGAGCAACTTAGTGAATATTGTCTCTGCTGATTATTTCGAAATCGGGTTCGTTGAATATGCGTCACGGATGCTCGTGCCGAATTTATTTAGTGTTGTGGCAAGCTTACTTGTCCTGTTTCTTTTTTTCCGTAAACGCATTCCGAAACATTTTGATACCGCGCAATTAAAGCTTCCTCACGAAGCGATAAAGGATCAGGCAATGTTCCGTTTATCATGGGGTGTGCTAGCTATTTTGTTAATCGGCTATTTTGTTAGTGAATCGCTTGCGATTCCTGTGTCATTCATCGCTGGAGCGATTGCGATCGTCTTCATCTTGTTTGCAAGCCGAAGCTCTGCTGTGAATGTACCAACCGTTGTAAAAGGAGCACCTTGGGCAATTGTTTTTTTCTCAATTGGGATGTACGTCGTTGTATACGGGCTTCGAAATGCTGGTTTAACAGAATTGTTAACGGATTTGATCCAAGTGATGGCAGATCAAGGAATGTTTGTTGCCACGGTCGGAATGGGCTTTATCGCTGCTATTTTGTCCTCGGTCATGAACAATATGCCAACGGTTATGATTGATGCCCTTGCGATTGCAGATACGACCACAACAGGAAGTATCCGAGAAGCGCTCATTTATGCGAATGTTATCGGATCTGATTTAGGTCCAAAAATTACTCCAATTGGTTCACTTGCAACCCTTCTCTGGTTACACGTATTAAAAGAAAAAGGCGTAAATATTTCTTGGGGCTACTACTTTAAAGTTGGGATTATCTTAACGATTCCAACACTCTTGTTCACATTAGTTGGGCTGTACTTGTCGTTGCAAATCGTTGCGTAATGATGGAGGGAATAAAATGAAGAAAGTCATTTATTTTTTATGTACTGGTAACTCATGTCGAAGCCAAATGGCAGAAGGCTTTGCGAAAAAACATTTAAGCGAAACATTTAATGTCTATTCAGCAGGAATTGAAGCACACGGGGTAAACCCAATTGCTGTCAAAGCGATGAAGGAAGCTGGTGTGGATATCTCAAGGCAAACGTCAGATTTAATTGATGAAGTACTCTTGGAAAAAACAGATTTCGTCATTACACTCTGTGGAGACGCGAACGATAACTGTCCAATCACCCCTCCCGACGTGACAAGATGGCATTGGGACTTTGATGATCCAGCACGAGCGGAAGGGACAGAAACGGAAAAATGGGCTGTGTTTCAGCGGGTTCGTGACGAAATTGAAGAGAAAATTAAATGGTTGGCTGACTATTGTGCTAAAAATTTAACGCAATAGGTTCATTCACATCATGTATAACTTCCAATCTGGAAGACGCATAAAAAAACCGCTTGGACTCATAACATCCAGGCGGCTTTTGTAGGCTTATGTGCCTTATTAAAATTGAATTTTTTCTTCTAAAAAGCTTTTTAACTCTGCAATTGGCATGCGTGTTTGTTCCATTGTATCCCGATCACGCACTGTTACTTGCTTATCTTCTTCAGAATCAAAGTCATACGTAATGCAATACGGTGTTCCGACTTCATCGTGACGACGGTAACGTCTGCCGATTGAACCACTTTCGTCGTAATCAACTAGGAAATGCTTTGATAACTCAGCAAATACTTCTTTTGCACCGTCTGATATTTTTTTTGATAATGGGAAAATTGCCGCTTTGTACGGTGCAAGAGCAGGGTGAAAGCGCATGACTGTACGCGTATTCCCATCTTCAAGACTTTCCTCTTCATAAGCATCTGTTAAGAAAGCAAGGACGACGCGGTCTGCCCCAAGTGATGGTTCTACACAATACGGAATGTATCGTTCGTTCGTCTCCTGATCAACATAAACGAAGTCTTCACCTGAGTGCTCCATATGTTGCTTCAAGTCATAGTCTGTGCGAGAGGCAACTCCCCATAATTCACCCCAACCGAACGGAAACTGATATTCAAAGTCTGTCGTCTCATCACTATAGTGTGAGAGCTCATCTTCTGTATGGTCACGCATGCGAATTTTCTCTTTCGTTAAGCCGAGATTGAGAAGCCAATTATGACAAAATTCCTTCCAATATTTAAACCATTCTTTCTCTTCCCCTGGCTTACAAAAGAATTCAAGCTCCATTTGCTCAAATTCACGCGTTCTAAACGTAAAGTTACCTGGCGTAATTTCGTTACGGAAGCTTTTTCCGACTTGGGCAATCCCAAAAGGAAGCTTCTTTCGCATTGAGCGCTGGACATTTTTAAAGTTTACGAAAATGCCTTGTGCAGTTTCAGGACGCATGTAGATTTCATTTGCGCTCGACTCTGTTACCCCTTGATGTGTTTTAAACATAAGGTTAAATTGACGAATGTCTGTAAAGTCTTTCTCGCCACACGTTGGACATACGATTTCGTGTTCGTCGATTAATTCTTTCATTTTTTCAAATGGCATTCCGTCTACGACAATCTCTGTTCCTTTTTCTTCAAGCGTTTCTTCAATTAATTTATCTGCACGATGACGCGCTTTACACTTTTTACAATCTATCATCGGGTCATTGAAACTGCTCAGATGCCCTGAAGCTTCCCATGTTTTCGGATTCATTAAAATTGCTGCATCAAGCCCAACGTTATATGGGGATTCCTGTACGAACTTTTGCCACCACACTTTTTTAACGTTGTTTTTCAATTCAACTCCAAGCGGACCGTAATCCCATGTATTTGCTAAGCCACCATAAATTTCAGAGCCTGGAAAAATAAAGCCTCTATGTTTTGAGTGAGCTACAATTTGGTCCATTGATTTAGTCATCGACAAAACCTCCTGATTATTTATTTTCTTTTAAACCGATGGGGTTTCGTTACATACCCTTCGATAATATATCCACAATCGGTACAGATCGTATAATGAATAGGAGATCCTAAAACACCATTTAAAGGCTGCATTGCACTGTATCCAGATTGTTTCCCTTTTCCCAGTTCGGTACTTCCACATTTCGGGCATTCAGTCGTCATTCTATTACTCGTCATCCGATTATGCCCTCCTCGTTCAGTATGTAAACGACAGAACTTGCTACAAAATAAATAAACC
>DKGN01000128.1:0-1545 GCA_002453275.1 Caryophanales bacterium UBA6769 | reverse complement strand
TTTTTTTAAAATTTTAAAAAAAAAAAAAACCCCCCCCGCCACTAGGCCCGCTGCCTAGGGACGAGAGGTTAACTCGCGGTTCCACCCTAATTGATGTGTAAGGAATGTACCAAAACACACCCACTTTGTTAACGTTCATACTCAGGATTGCCGTTTCTTTGTTCCTTTCTCTGGACTTCCACTATCTCCAGATCGCTAAATTGAAGAGGGAACAAATACTATCATCCGTCATCGTTTATTCATTTTTGAAACTTAAATAATATACTAACAAACTTTTTATGTGTAAAGCAAGGGATTCATGACTAATTTGTGAACAATCGTTAAAAAACAAAAACTATTACCTCAATGATGATTAAAAGCAAGGCAAATCCGGCTATTTTGGCCATTGTTCTTAGTAGTTTTGATTCTTCGTGACGAACTCCGCTGACGGACGCTCCGAGGAGAACACGGGACGGTGATGCCATCGTTACGTGACCCGCACTCGCATTTTGACTGTTTGCCACAAGTTCAGGTGAAACGTTAATAAGATTTGCTGTTTGTACTTGTAGCTTAATAAACATCGCATTCGATCCTGTGTTACTCCCAGTTAAAAATCCACCCATTGCCCCGATGATTGGTGAAAGAACAACGAAAGCTGTTCCTAGTTTTGCTGCGCCCGTTTCCGCAAGTAAGATTGTCATACCGGAAACCGACATGACTTGTGCCATCGCTACAAAACCAAACATCGATACATTAACCGGTACCCATTGCTTCAGCGTTTCAGTAAATGATTTCTTCATTAGCTTAAAATTAAGTTTGAACAAAACGATCGCGAATAAACATGTCAGCAATAAGAAAAAGCCTGGGGAATAAAAGATTGGAAGTTCAAACGCATACTTATCTAATTGCCAAACAGCATGTGTCGTAAACCATTGTTTTAACCCTGGGACTAATCGTGATAAAAAGAGCATTCCTGTTAAGACTAAGTACGGGCTTAATGCCTTAAGTAAGCTATCTTTTACATTTTCCTCTAAGCTAGCTACCTCGTCTTCACCTTCGGATCGTTCAAAAAGACGGACGAAAATCAATTCTACCGTTAGCGCGGCAAGCGAGGCAAAAACACCTGCCAATTCAACGCTGACATATTGGCTGAAAAACCATGTCGCACCAAAAAGAGCCATGGATAAAACGATAATCTCGAGCCACTTTTTCCTAAGTGCTGTCCATCCACCAACGATGAAAACAGTAATAATCGTAAAATAAAAGAAAATTGGGAGACTTAATAAAGCAGTTCCCGCTCCAATAGTATGGATCGAAATGCCTGTTAAGTTTGCTCCGATGACGGTACCCGTTGATAACGCACCCCACGGAACAGCAGTTAAACTAACGAGTGCTAACACCGCTGCTTGAAGGCGCGGGAATCCAAGCGCGATTAAAATTGGTGCTATGACGATAATCGCAATCCCGAACCCACTAACTGATTCCACGAGCGGTGAAAATGCAATAACAAGAATGAGTGCTTGCCTAACTGGATCACTCGTTGATTTTGCAATATGTGAAGCTATC
>DKGN01000015.1 GCA_002453275.1 Caryophanales bacterium UBA6769 | reverse complement strand
CGCATTAACGATTACATACGCCCTTCTATCGTCATTGCTCGTTGCCTTAATCGTCGTCCCGCTCATGAGCTCACGCTTATTGAAGCAAGGTAAACTCCCGACATATAACAGGCCAAAACGCTACGTTAAAATTTTAAACTGGTGTTTAAATCATAAATGGGTGCCAATTGTCCTTTCCTTTGTCATTTTCATCGGTGCAATCGGAATGTACGTCGTCATGCCAAAAGGCTCGGTTGATGCCTCAGACAACGACGTGTCCATCGTCATGACTTATCCAGATGACATTCCATTTACGAAAGTAAAAGAGGAGGCTTTACAATTAGAGTCATTTTTAAGTGAAAAACCAGATGTTGACGAAGTCATTTTATTCCTCGGTTCAAATCCTGAAGATGCGGAATTTAGCCAAGTTACATCACAAAATACTGGTGAATTTCACGTTGCAGTAAAAGAAGGCACTAGTACAGAAAAATTAATCAAGCAAATTGAGAAACAAACGAAAACCTATGCCGACGCTGATGTCGATATTATCCCTCTTTCACTTATTTCAATGAACACGTCAACAATTACGTTGGACGTGACCGGACGTGACCCTGAACAGTTACGCAAGGTCGCAGGACTTACCATCGATAAAGTTGAAAGCATTGAAGGTGTTGAGAGTGTCACGAGCAATCAAAACGCATTCAAATCAGTGTATGACATTGTTATCGATCAAGACGAAGCAAATCCCGAAGAAGTTGCAAATCAAGTGCGAATGCTTCTCAACCCTTCACCAATCGGATCGATAAAGCTCAACGATCAAGACACGACCGTTTTACTCGATAGCTCAATTAATCCTACGTCAGAAAAAGACTTGAAGAACCTATCGATCGCGGTCGACGATAAGATTGTCTCATTAGCATCGATTGGAAAAATTGAAAAGACAGAAAAGCCGACGAACGTATTGAAAAAAGATGGAAATCAATACATTCGCATTAGCATTGATGTTGATCCAGCGAATTTATCAGTCATCGCACAAGAAATTAACCAAAAAACAAGCGAAATTAAACTACCCGAAGGATATGCCATTCAAGCAGGTGGGGCAGCCGATGTACAAGACGAACAGTTCACAGAATTATTTCAACTTATGGCTGTTTCTGTAGGACTCGTCTATTTAATCATGGTGCTAACCTTTAAAACATTACGTGCGCCACTTGTCATCTTGTTTACACTGCCGTTAGCCGTTATCGGTTCCGTCTTAGGCTTAGTCGTCTCACAAACACCGGTTGACATCGGATCAATGATCGGCGCGTTACTCTTAATCGGTATTGTCGTAACAAATGCAATTGTTCTCCTTGACCGTGTACGCCAAAATGAGGAGACGATGACGATTCGTGAAGCGTTACTTGAGGCGGGTGCGACACGATTGCGTCCCATTATTATGACTGCACTTGCAACGATCTTCGCGATGATTCCATTACTAATGAGCAAGGAGGAAATGGGCAGCCTCGTCTCAAAAGGACTTGCTGTCGTCGTCATCGGGGGATTATCCGTCTCAACATTACTGACGTTAGTCGTCATCCCAGTCGTTTACGAACTATTCCATTTTCGCAAAGCAAAAAAACAACGACTTGCAACTGAGTCAACACAAGAAACAACCGTATAAATTTTTAAAAAGATAGGTGAATAGATAATTTCTGCTCATCTATCTTTTTTTACTATAACGATGTTGGTTTTCTTTCGATTAAGCCCATAAAGTTTTTTCGGTAGTAAAACAACACATAAGCATTCGCGATGACAAGCACAATAGCTAACGGAAGGAGAGAATGATCTAGGAATAAATGAAGGAGAAGTATGTTGGCTACAAGTGGCGTTAAGATAGCAATGACGAGCGGGATATACTGATTGATAAGAAGGAAAATTCCACAGATGATTTCTAACGTTTTTTCTGTCACTAATAAGTATTTGAATTCAAATAAAGCCATAGCTTCGGGACTTGTTGCGATAAAAGGCTCAAGTCCAAAAATAACAAAGTATCCGTTAAGACCCGCACATAAAAATAGAATTCCTAACAATACTCTACATACGTGCATAAGAATTGTCACGGGCGTACACACCTCCTCTCAATCTACATTATACATAAAATGGGAATTGGTTCACCTGTTTTTATCATTCAAAGTAAAGGGGATAATGGGTGGCACAACCTGGATTGAATTCTGAAGCGCAATTTGGACAGCGTTCGCTATTCATGTATTCATTAATTGTAAGCTCATGCTTGCACACTCCGCATAAAATCGCCTGCTCAAGAAAATTCTCTCTTTCCCAAACAACAATTGGATGATCCTCTGCTTCGTTATGGCATTGATAACACGGATAGTATTTTTTACAGCAACGGAATTTAATCGCGATAATATCTCGTTTAGAATGGTAATGCTTGCATCTCGTTTGATCATCAATCGTCTGACCGTAAATAATCGGGGTTTTCTTCATTTTTTCTCCACTCCCATCATTTCTTCCGACCTTACCAGTCTACATAGAATAATATTAGCTTTATTGTACACGATAAATTATTAGTGAACTTTTGATTAAAAATAACGTCATTGGGTAAATATTAGTATAGAAATCTTAAATTTCTATTATCAACTACAAAGGAGTGAATGTTAAGATGGGATTAATCTGGTCATTAATTGTCGGTGGGATTATCGGGTGGTTAGCAGGTATGATCCTCGGACGTGACATCCCTGGAGGGGTCATAGGAAATATTATCGCAGGGTTTATCGGGGCTTGGTTAGGTACAGCCATCCTAGGACATTGGGGTCCTGAAATCGGTGGGTTCTATATTATTCCAGCGTTAATCGGCGCGGTTGTTCTTGTTTTACTCGTTGGTTTAATTATGAGGGCAATGGGACGCGGGAAGCAAACGTAATCTGTCCACCATTTGATATGTTCGTTAGGTTTATGTATAATAAAAGCTTAAGGTAACCTAAATAAGAAAGATTTGATGTTAATGGCTTTCTACATTGTTTTTGAGGAACACTTATTCACACTGGAGCGACTATAGGGTCGCAAGGACGTAAAAGTTGGTAGGGTTTACGTTGCTTAAGGAAAACAGTCTGTGGAAATTATACCGCGGCATTGAAATATTGACGAACGTTTCAACTATAAATCAAATAAATTGTTACCTAATCGAGTAGGAGGGGGTGAC
>DKGN01000053.1 GCA_002453275.1 Caryophanales bacterium UBA6769 | reverse complement strand
TATACTTTTAGCGCAGTTTTTATCGGGGCAACGATAGCGACGATTGCATTGCTACGTTCGTGGAGAGGTTTCCAAGGGGGAGGTATCTGGATTGCGCTAGCGGTTGTCGCAATTACTAGCCACTACATCTGGTGGGCGTCTATGATGGGAACGGGCTTAAAGGTCGTCTATTATCCATTCGATCTAATCATTGCTATTATTTGTTTAGCAGGGGTATGGTTTAGGCATTATCATCAAATGCACCTGGAAACACGGGATTTAGCAACGAGGCTACAGAAAGCGGATAAGGTGAAGGATGAATTCCTCGCTAACACGTCTCATGAATTACGTAATCCACTCCATAGTATTCTAAATATGTCTCAGGCTGTTCTTGAGAGGGAACAGCCGTCATTACAAAAGGAAAGTGTGAGGAATCTTGAAACGGTCTTGTCTGTCAGTCACCGAATGTCGTTTTTGTTAAATGAATTGCTCGAGATGACGAGTTTAAAAGAAGGAAATCCTAAATTACAATTACAACCTATTTCTTTGCAGGCGATTATAGAAGGTGTCACCGATATGCTTGATTATATGCTGGAAGGAAAACCGATTCGCATCGTTAATCGTGTTTCACCTGATTTTCCAGCAGTTATAGGAGATGAAAACCGTGTCATTCAAATTGTTTTTAATTTACTTCATAACGCAGTGAAGTATACGTCTAACGGTGAAATTACGATTCGAGCCATTGTGCGAGGTGACAGAGCACATCTTTCTATAAAGGATACAGGAATTGGTATGAACAACGACACGATTCGAACCGTTTTTGAGCCTTATGTACAAGGAGCTGCTGGAGAATCAAGGATAGAAGGCGGATTTGGTTTAGGGTTAAACATTAGTCGGAAGTTAGTTGAATTACACGGGGGAACGTTACAGGTCCAATCTCTTTTAGGCGAAGGGTCAACATTTACCTTTTCCCTACCATTAATAGATTCACAAGTAGCAGAACAACAAGTGACTAGTCCAGAAATAACAGAAAGCTTGCTTACTTCCATTCCGATAAAACGAACAGAAAAACAGATTAAACGGTTGGATTCACCGAACACTAAGCAAAGAAAGCTTAACACAGATAACTCTCGGATTATTGTTGTTGATGATGACCCGGTGAATCTCCAAGTGATGGAAACGATTCTTTCAATGGAACAATATGATATCACTACTGTTTTAACGGCTGAAGAAGCCCTATCTTTATTGGATAAGAAAGAATGGGATTTGGTCATTTCTGATGTCATGATGCCAGAAATGTCTGGGTATGAGCTTACCCGAGTGATTCGGAAACGGTTTACAATGTCGGAGCTTCCGATCTTGCTTTTAACGGCAAAGAGTGGCCCCGAAGATATCGAGAATGGCTTTTCTTTAGGTGCGAATGACTATGTATCAAAACCGATAGATGCGGTCGAATTTCGTTCGCGTGTAAATGCCTTAACAGAAGTAAGACAATCATTGCGAGAAAGATTACGAATGGAGTCTGCTTGGCTCCAAGCACAAATACAACCGCATTTTTTATTTAATACATTGAACTCGATCATTGCCTTGAGTGAAATTGATATTGAAAAAATGCAGAAGATCTTAGAAGCGTTCAGTGACGTCTTAAGAGGAAAGTTTAATTTTCAAAATATCGATGATCTTGTGCCACTAGAAAGGGAATTGAGTCTGATTCGTTCTTATTTGTATATCGAGAAAGCTCGATTTGGTGAACGATTACGTGTTACATGGGAAATCGACGAGGATATAAAAGTTAAACAACTAATGATACCAGCATTGTCTATTCAGCCATTAATTGAAAATGCGATTGAACACGGTATTATGAAGCGGATCCGTGGAGGGGAAATTATTATTAGAATTATCGCCTATGAGACATATGTAGGAATACGTATTGAAGATGATGGTGTTGGTATAGAAGAACATGTTTTAGAACAAATACTAGAACGAAAACCAGCGAGTCAATCAGGTGTTGGTCTTTTGAATATTAATCTCAGATTGCAACGACTCTTTGGAAAAGGACTTCAAGTTGAAAGCACACGTGATTGTGGGACAACTGTCACATTTACTGTGCCTATATATTTATAGAAAGCACGTCAAAAGTATCGAACACTAAGACGTTAACGTTCATCACAAAGTGATCAAAATAAATAGCCCTAACCCTTAGTAAAAAAGGTTGGGGCTATTTAAATTATACAAGGCAATTAGCTTATCTTGAGTAGAACTCAACGATAAAGGCTTCAGTAATTTCTGCTGGTAATTCAGAACGCTCAGGGAAACGAGTAAATGTGCCTTCAAGCTTTTCTGGATCAAAAGTTAAGTAATCCGGAACAAAGTTGTTGGACTCTACTGATTCCTTAATAATATCTAAATTACGGGATTTTTCACGTACTGAGATAACCTGTCCTGGTTGTAAACGGTAGGAAGGAATGTCAAGACGCTTTCCGTCTACTAAAATGTGACCGTGGTTCACGAGTTGACGTGATTGACGGCGCGTACGTGCTAAGCCGAGTCGATAGACGAGGTTATCAAGACGAGATTCGAGCAAAATCATGAAGTTCTCACCGTGAACACCTTTCATTCTTCCAGCTTCATCAAACGTACGACGGAATTGACGTTCATTCAATCC
>DKGN01000049.1 GCA_002453275.1 Caryophanales bacterium UBA6769 | reverse complement strand
CTTCAAAATTGCTCGCAACTTGCGTGAGCTGCCCAAATAATCCCGAAGACATTAAGATGAGTGTCATCGCTGCGGCAATCACATAATGGAAGAATGATCTTTTGAAAATGGATTTGGCTTTTCGTTCGCTTTGTACAGGAAAGACATGCTGAACGACTTGTTCTGTGAAGTCATCCGCAAGCTCCGGAAGCCGGTCCACCTGTGACTCGACAGCCTGCATATACAAATCGAGGCATTCATCGCAAGTGAATACATGCTCTTCATATGTCTGACGATCCGCTTCATCGACTTCATCATTGACGTATGCCACCCATTTTTCATAGTTGAGATGACTCATAAGAAATCACGCTCCTTCCAATGCTTTTTCATCCACAGCCTTGCTCGGTGAAGCTTCGTCGCAATCGTTGCTCTTTTTACCTTTTGTTCTTCTGCTAGTTGCTCGTACGTTTTATCCTCTATGTAAAAACCATAAATGACGTCCCGATAATTTTCCGGTAGCTCATGAATGTGTTGATGAACGAGTTGCTTCATTTCCTTGTTCACCACTTTCTCAGCGACACTTTCTTCGATGCGAACATTCGTATCAAACTGAAAGTCTTCAGTCGCTTCCTCTCGCTTGCGATATGCCTTGCGTCGCATATCAATCGCATGGTTTACCGCAATTCTCGTCAGCCACGTTTTAAAGCCTTGCTTCTCATACTGGGAAAGGGAGAGATACACTTTAAGAAAGACTTCTTGTGTCGCATCTTCAGCGTCCTTCTCATTGCGTAGCACGGCGTAGACCGAATGAAACACGAGATTGCGGTACGTTTCGACGAGAACCCGAAAAGCATGTTCATCGCCTGCTTTCACTTTTTCAATTAACGCCTGCTCCAATCTCTCCCCTCCCCTCTTTTGTCTCTCTATATATAGACGATTGTAAACAGAAAGCATATACACTTATTTCAAAAAAACTTATCGATCGCAATTTTTTTACCTAGACAAAGGCTAAGTTGTTCGTTCAGAAAAGAAAAAAGAACTGCTTCCTAAATGAGCAGCTCTACTGAAGTTTTGGATGAATTTTCGCTTGTGGACTGCGCTTCATTAACTCGCTTAAAAATTGCTTTTCGTCTTTTGGAGAAATTTTCACGCTTCCAAATGCGCCTGTTTTATAAAAAATTTCAAGCCCTATTTTCGCTGACAAAATCCGATAGCCTGTATAAATATTGTCTGACGGATTTACTTGCGTAATGTCTTCATACTGAATCCGACTACGAATGGGCCCTCCTTTGACAAGTAAATACTCATCATAAAAGACATACTGGATGAAAAAGATGACCCATAACAGAAACCCAACCGATAGGAAAAGTAACACGAGGATAATGACAGTCGTTTGTGTTGTGAGCGAACCGGCAGCATAATCTCGATATAATGGGTAGAGATAAACTAAACTAATGATCGTAATCGCACTAACGATAAACTTAATAAAAAATGAATCTACCTTTGCAGGAAATTTCAACGTGCGCCCCCCCTTTTGTCTCTTTATTTCGTCAAGTATATCACGTCAAAAAGGATAAACGGGATGTTTGTCGAATATGTTTTGGTTTAAAATGTTTAGGAGGCCGAATGCTTGAAGAATATGAATGGTATTTCTTTTCTTTTATATAGTGCTAGTGTGCTTTCTATCGCATTCGGATTATATGTTCAAAGCACAATTATTTCGTATGATGACAATCTTCTTGTAGGTGTGGGAATCGGGAGCGTTGTGCTTGGCTTCTTCTTTGTTGGAATCGGGGAAATCGTACGGTTACTGAACAAAATTAGCAATCAATTAACTAAACAACACGGAGAACAAAAAGATAGAGAGGAAGTATCTTAATGAAAACGTTCATTTTTTCTTTTCTTGCTTACATCATCGTCTCTGTTATCGCCGTTCTCATACCCGCTTCCGAAGGCTATAACTCGATTGGGTGGAAGCTGTTCGTCGGGCAAGTATATGCGATTCCTGCCTGCATACTTGTCGCTATTATCACCGTCATCGTAAAAAAGAAATAAATAAAGCCGGGTGAATCATCACCCGACTTCTACTTACAAATCATCAAAGCCATTAAGGTCACTCGTTTTTGTGTAGTTCCGTGCTTTTTGTTCAAAAAAGTCTGTTTTCGTCCCATCGAAATTGTCAACATAAGCACGAATCCAGCGCATCGGATTATCGACGTGTTCTGGATAAATTTCGTGCAATCCCATCATTCGCAACATTTTATTCGCCCGGTATTGAATATAGCCTGTCATTTCTTGCAAATCAATGCCTTCCACTTCCGCAAGAACGTACTTCGACCATTCTATTTCAAGTTCAACAGATTCATTAAATTGATCGTACACCCATTGAATGAATGCCGGGTGATTGTAATCCGGATTCTCCGCTAGCGTCGCGCGAAACAGTTCTGAAATAAAGCGCCCATGCTCCAATTCATCACGGTTGATGTAGCTTACCATTGTCGACGTACCGACCATTTTATTTTGCCTCGCTAAATTGTAGAAAAAAGCAAAGCCCGAATAGAAAAACATTCCCTCTAACAAAATTGTATACACCATTGTTTTTAAAACATTTTCAAGTGAGGGCTCTTCAACAAATACGTTGTACTGCTCAATAATTTTCTCATTTCGTTTCAGTAGAACTTGATCTTTTCTGCCTAATTCAAAGGCTTCATTTTGTTCATCCAACGAGACGATAGACGAAAGCACGTACGAATAACTTTCATTATGAACCGCTTCTTGTTGGGCAATCACAGCAAGGATTGATTGAACAGACGAATCAGTTGTGTAGAGCGACAGGAGCAAGGCGATTCTCGTTTGCGGCGCATCGAGTGTTGATAATAAACCAATAATTTTTAAGTACGCATCCTGTTCCGCCTGTGATAATGATGAGAATTGCTTTGCATCACTTGACATGTTAATTTCATCTGCTTGCCAGTAGTTTCCGAGCAGACGCTTATACATTTTATACCAATGGGGATACGCAATGTTATTCCAATTTAAAATGCCACTTGATTTTCCTCCAAAGAGACGGGTTGATTTATTCGGATGTTTAGGTTCAAGCGTTTTTGCACGCTCTAGTAATCTAGTTTGCATCGTGAAGCACTCCTTCCAGCCATTGTTCTACTTTTTCTTCTTGAGAACCCCTTGGGGATTGCTCGATTTTTAAGCTTGGCCATTTGCTATTATAAAATTTCGAGAGTTTATCGACGGCTGCACAAAACATGTTCTCCCCGCCAAATTGGGTGTCTCCCGTTCCGAATACCGCTACATTGTCGGGCTTATACCCAATGTCATACACAAAATCCTTTACTTCAACTGGTGTCTGACCTTGCGCCCATGTGAACGTCCCAATAAAAATATAATCATAGGCTGCTAGATTTCGCGGCCGGTCACTTTCAATATCGCACAAATCAACGTAAACACCTTCAGCAACGAGGTGCGCTCCGATTAGTTCCGCAACCTCTTCTGTATTCCCGCTATACGATAAATAGCTCACTAACGCTTTCACCAAAATTCCCCCTTCCTGCGAAGATGCTCTACACTCAGCTATGACACCATTCACATTCCTCAATGTCTTGTGAAGTCGAACGGACATAATAAGTTGTTTTGAGTCCTTCCTTCCACGCTTGAATGTGTAAATCAAGCAATACGGAGGCCCTGATGTTGTTGGGCACGTACAAATTGAATGAAATACTCTGGTCAATATGTTTTTGCCTAGCCGCATTTTGTTTCACTGACCACCGTTGGTCAACGATATAAGCACTTCGACGATAGATGTCATACGTTCGGTGATTTAATTCAGGGGCCGTCGTCGGAATTTTAAAGTCTTTCTTTTCTTCGTAATAAAATGGCTTAAAGACAGGATCAATACTCGCGGTTGATCCTGCGATTAACGCTGTTGAGGAGTTCGGGGCAACCGCCAGCAAATAACTATTGCGAATGCCAGACTGCTGGACCTCCCGTTTCAACTCGGCCCACTTTTCATCCACATAGCCACGTCGCTTAAAGTATTGTCCCGTTTCCCAACCACTCCCTTGGAACAGTGGGTAAGCCCCTTTTTCCTTGCTCAATTCGTTGCTTGCTTTTATCGTTAAATACGC
>DKGN01000144.1 GCA_002453275.1 Caryophanales bacterium UBA6769 | reverse complement strand
CAAAGTGATGCTCGCCCTCTAAGCTTTTGACTTGATCGATTACATCTTGATCAACCTTAGGCGCCCTGCCACTTACTTGCAACAAAGCTAAAACTAAAGACGTGAACTCTTCACCGAGCGGGACACCAGCAAAAACGATGCCAGTGTCTGCGTCAACTCGGTTAACACTAAAGCTAGGTGTTCTTTCGAGTTCCGTATGTTCTACTTTAATTCTTGATGATAACGTTGCAAGTTCATCAACGAGAGATAGCATATCTTTAGAAACTTTATCAGAATTCGCGCTAACTTTGAGTAGCACGTCACCCTCCATCATTTCAAGATATTGAGAGAGTTGAGCTTTTAAATCAGAATCTAATATCATGAGTTATCTACTCCCTTAAGTACTATCTCTTAAATTTTACCTACTAAATCAAGGCTAGGCTTTAGTGTTTCTCCGCCTTCTTCCCATTTTGCTGGGCAAACTTCGCCTGGGTTGTCACGCACATATTGTGCTGCTTTAATTTTGCCAACGAGCGTGCTCGCGTCACGGCCGATGCCACCTGCATTAATTTCAACAGCTTGAACGACACCGTCTGGATCAATGATAAATGTACCGCGATCAGCAAGACCTGATTCTTCATCAAGTACGTCAAAATTGCGAGAAATTGTTTGTGAAGGGTCACCAATCATCATGTATTCAATTTTCTTAATGGCATCTGAATGGTCATGCCAGGCCTTATGTGTAAAATGAGTGTCCGTTGAAACGGAATAGACTTCAACACCAAGCTCTTGAAGAGTTGCATATTGGTCTTGAAGGTCTTCAAGTTCTGTTGGGCAAACGAATGTGAAGTCTGCTGGATAGAAACAAACAATACTCCACTTTCCTTTTAGACTCTCATCAGTGACCTGGACAAACTCATCTTCTTTAGGATTGTAAGCTTCTGCTTTGAATGGCAGTATTTCTTTTCCGATTAATGACATAAGAATTTTCCTCCTAGTGTGTTTAAAAATTTTTTAGAATTATAAAGTTAGTTTTAGACATAATGACCGTCTTTAAACAACCAATCGTAATTTCTCATTTATTGGTTAACTATAATAATTCTAATTCAAAAATTATTATCATATATAGACGAGCTTTTGTCAAGAATAATACTCAATATAACTAATCATTTACTTTAGAGATAAATTTGAATTCTCAATTACTAAAGAGACTTCCCGATTAGTTAAGCTTTGAAACAGATGAATTTACGAAACAAAAATTGCTTTATTAGTAAAATCAATAGTTTGTTAGGTTGTTACTTGGAACATGGAAAGGCTTTTCTGAAATTTAACAACGCAACGGTTACGCTCTTGTTTAGTGGGCGACGAGAAGGAGAGCGATGGAAATGTGAGCCTTTATGTGAGCTTTGTGGGCGCTTGATTACATGAGCCGGCTTCATCCCTCAACGAATCTACCGGCTGCTCCAATCGGTTTCGCCTTAAATCTTTTAACCCATGCTGGTGTGCTTGCAGTTTTTCAATTAAAGGCTAACGTCAGCTTTACTTGGTCTTTCTAAGAAGGGCTTGAATAACGTGACAGCGACCTGTATGAAAAGAACCTTCGTTTCTTTCAGCTTCACCATAATAAAAATGAATGTATTCCCAATCGGAAAAGTTATGCAAAATATCTTCTGGTGTGTAAAGCATTTCAAGGACAGGAGGACCGCCAGTTTTGTAGTTAAGCTGATGAACAGAATACATTTCTGTCACAAACAGCCCGCCAGATTTTACGGCTTGTTTGACACCTTGTAGTAAGTCATGTTTTGCATGTGCACGGACATGTCCCCACACATTGACGATGACGTCCCATTGTTCAGATTGCCACTCAACGGTTTCCAGATCGATAAGTTCTGTTTTTACATGAACGCCTCGTTGTTGAGCAAGAGCCTCTGTTTTCTTAAGCCCAATTTTCGAATAGTCCCATGCCGTCACGTTGAAACCTTGTTCCGCTAGATAGACAGCATTTCTTCCTTCACCCTCTGCGATCGTTAAGACATTTTTCCCCTCTAACTGTTCTGAAATATACTGAATAAAAGGATTTGGCGCGGTCCCATAAACGTAAGTGTCTCGGTTAAATCGTTCATCCCACTGATTATCCAATTTGTTCACCTCTTCTTATGTTCGTTCCTATGCTGAGTATATCCCAGAAGTGTAGCAAAATGTTTGTCTATTTCATTAGGTGTTCACCCATTATTTTTTATTTCATAAACTAATAATTAGAAATTCATCTATGAAGGATGTGGATTCGGTGGGAGAAAATATCATCAAATACTTTGCAGGGGGAAATACATCGCAAGGATTCTACAGTCTGTTTGCTTCCAATCTTGAGAGCCTTGAGCGACTATTCATTTTAAAGGGTGGACCAGGTACAGGGAAATCATACTTAATTACAAAGATTGGTAACGCGTGGAAGGAAAAAGGGTACGCTCTTGAATATATGTATTGCTCCTCAGATAAAGATTCGGTCGATGGGGTCATCATTCCGGATTTAAAGGTCGGCATTGTCGATGGGACGAAGCCACACGTCATTGAACCGAAATACCCCGGTATTATCGATGATTACGTTGATTTAGGTGCAGCATGGGACGCAAGCAAACTGCGAAAGCATAAAGATGACATTTTGTCGTTAACTGATCAAGTAAGTGCAGCCTTTCAAGCAGCTTATAAAGCTTTCGGGGAGGCTCTAATTCCTTATGAAAAAAGAAAAGCAAGAGTAAGCAAAACGTTAAATGTTGATAAAGTGAAGGTATTAACAGAACGTCTTGTGAAAACACTGTTTCATGATAAGGGGCAAGTATCATTACCGACGATTAAACATCGCTTTCATGGTGCGCTGACACCGACTGGTCCATGTAGCTTTATGGAGGAGTTAATAAAACCAATTGGAAAGCGTTATTTTTTACAGGGGCGACCAGGAACGGGTAAATCAACGTTGTTAAGACGACTTTCGTTAGAAGCAGAGATGCGGGGGTTTAATGCGGAAGTGTATCATTGTGAATTTGATCCTAATAGCATTGATTTATTAATGATTAGAGAACTTGATTTTGTCATTTTCGATAATAAAGCACCGTATGAACTTCAACCTGAACGGCAAACAGATGAAGTCATTGATATGGAGCAAGCCGTTTTGGAGTTAAATGTTCATGAAGAGGATGGGACAGTCATTAAAGAGTATGAACAAAAATTAAATGATGGTCTCATATCATTGGCAAAGGCGAAGTCGTTACGTGATGTGCTTGAAGGCTATTATATCCAAGCGATGGATTTTACAGTTTCAGCAACCATTCGTCATGAGATTCAGACCGAAATTGAACAAATCGAGCAGGAATTTGTTAAAAGAATTTGAAGGCTGGCTGTTAGCATAAAAAAGCGTAGACTGTATGATGTCTACGCTTTTCGCTATTGAATTGGCTTTACATCGTTAAGCAATTGTTCGAGCTGTGGGAAGATCTGTTGATTGCCGACAAGAATGAAGGTACCTTTGTCTTGTTCAATCCGTTTGATAGTACCGCCAGCTTCTTGAACGAGTAACAGTCCAGCTTCGACATCCCATGCGTTTAATTTAAATTCCCAATACCCGTCAAAACGACCTGCAGCTACTTGACAAAGGTCGATCGCAGCGCTTCCGGTCCTGCGTATGCCCCCAACGTTTAAAATGACACCGTTAAAATAGTTTATATTGTTATCGGGATCTGTTGCGCGGTCATAAGGGAAACCTGTTGAGATAACTGCTGTTGTAAGCTTTTCAGTCGTTGAGACAGACATGCGCTTTCCATTTAGAAAAGCACCGTTTCCTTTAATTGTTTCGTAGAGCTCGTCCAGCATCGGAATATAGACGAGTCCAACGACAGGCTCTTGCTTATATTTCAAGGCGACTGAAATTGAAAAGAGCGGAAAGCCATGCGCATAGTTTACCGTACCATCAATCGGATCGATAACCCATTCGTAGTCAGAGTCGCCCTTGTGACTTCCACTTTCCTCCGTCAGTAAGTGGTGCCCTGGAAACGTCGCTTGAATACGCTCGATTAAAAAGTTTTCCGTCCAAATGTCAACCTCTGTGACGAGATCAATTTCTGATGTTTTTGCAGACATGTGCATCGGTGATTGCAGCCGGTGGATCTGCTCCTCTCCCGCTTCGCGCATCCATGCTTTCATTCGCTCCGCCATGTCACGCCATTCCTTCATGCATTGTTCCTCCGTTCTCTCTACTCTAGTCATCCCATTTGTAGATCCAAAAATATTCATTCCGCACGCGTTCCATCACTTGTTTATCTTCAAGCCCGTGTGTTTCTGCCCGACCACGCATAAACGCGCCAAACTGGGAAGCATGTGCCCGAATCGCTGCCATCTTTTCTTCCGCATACTCACTTACGTCACGAGAAATATCGGGAGGGCCTAGTTCATCAACACAATTGTTTGAAAAAGCAACACATTGAACAGTCGGGCGGTCTTCTTTTGGAAGGCGTTTGACAGCATGAATGACTGCTGCACCAGTTGCATCATGATCAGGGTGCACACTATAGCCTGGATAAAACGTAATGATAAGAGACGGCTTCAACTCGTCAATAATCGGACTAAAATAATCTGCTAAATCATCAATGTCTTCAAACTCAAGCGTCTTATCACGTAAGCCAAGCATACGCAAATCAGTTATATTTAATGCTTCACATGCTTTTTCAAGCTCTTTTTTGCGGATCATCGGTAATGACTCACGGTTGGCAAATGGAGGGTTCCCCATATTCCGACCCATTTCTCCAAGGGTGCCACAAACGTAAGTAAGGGGGACATCATTTTTCGTATACATTGCAATCGTTCCCGAAATCCCAAATGATTCATCATCAGGGTGGGGGAAGATGACGAGTACGTGTTTTTCCTTTTCCATTTTTTTATCTCCTTTTTTACACAGT
>DKGN01000091.1 GCA_002453275.1 Caryophanales bacterium UBA6769 | reverse complement strand
CAAATTTGCCGTTGGAAAACCGATCGTTCGTCCCCTTTTTTCACCGGTCACGACCGTCCCTTTCATACGATAAAATCTTCCTAAAGTTTGGGGTAGACTTGCAACTTGACCTGCCTGTATATCGGTACGAATCGACGTGGAACTTATTTTATCGCTATCTTTTTCAACTTTTTCAATTGTCGTAATTTCAAATTGATCGCGAGACTGTTCAGCCATTGTCTCCATTGTCCCTTTTCCGAAGCGACCGTACGTATAATCAAAACCAGCGACGACATGCTTAACTGACAAACCAATAACATATTCATCAATAAATTGCTGAGGGGTTAGTTTTGAAAAACTATCGTCAAATTTCACAACATATAAAATATCTACACCGAGCGCTTCAATCGCTAGTTCTTTATCTTTTAACGGCGTAATTGCGGGTATGGAATCAACTTTCCCTAATACGACTGCTGGATGTGGCGAAAAGGTCATTACAGCTGATTGCAATTTATGTTGCTTTGCGATTGTCATAGCTGTTTCTATTACCTTTTGATGCCCTAAGTGAACCCCATCGAAGTAGCCTAATGCACATACAGTCGGCTTTTGTTTTTCTTTATGAAGTTGGTGAGGATGTTGCAAGTAAATTGTTTTCATTTTGGCCACCTCAATTCCCCTTTACTTTAATCATTTTTTCTGGTTTTATAAACCCCTGTTTTTGTGGATGTGGAATATAGATAGCAAGGAGTTCGCCGTCCCTATTGTAAAGCCTATAGCGAGCTTTTTCCATGTTTTCAAATATCGGAAGGACTGCACCATTCATGACTTTATCTTCCAAGGATGACGGAATGACGTATTTTTTAAAATGTGAAACAGCCATTTCTACTGAGCACAAAATGTCCATAAAGCGATTGTTTTCCAATGCGCTCTCTATATCCGAAAACGTATACGAGTCATCTAATCCAAAAGGACCGGATTCAATTCTTTGTAATTTTGCCATGTGGGCCGGATAACCAAGTTGCTTACCTATATCTACAGCAAGCGTTCGTATGTATGTCCCTTTAGAACAGTTCACTTGGATTGTAAAGGTCGGATTTGACCGATTAATCTCACCAGGGGTTAATAATTTAATTTCATGGATCGTCACTTCTCTTGATGGTCTGGGAATGGTTTTCCCTTCAAAAGCATATTCATACAGCCGCTTGCCTTCAACTTTAACAGCGGAATACATTGGTGGGACTTGTGTGATTTTTCCTTGCATTTCTTGTAAAGCATCGACTATTTGAGCTTCTGAAATTACTGATTCTATTTCTTTGGATTGTACGATTTCCCCTGAAGCATCTTCTGTTGTTGTAGCATTTCCAATTGAGATTTCAGCTACATATGTTTTCGCATAGTCTGACATATATTCAGAAAGCTTTGTTGCCCTTCCGATACAAATTGGTAAAACCCCAGTCACATTCGGGTCCAATGTACCTGTATGACCAACCCTTTTTATGTTCAATAGCTTTCTTATTTTCATCACGCAATCGTGTGAGGTCATTCCAACTGGCTTAAATAATGGTAAAATTCCGCTCATGTTCGAAGCCATACTCTCAACTCCATTATTCCACTTTCTTAAGATTGAATAGTATCACTGAAAAAAGGATAGACATTATACTTATCTTGTCTATCCTGAACTCGCAATATAAATCATAACAATTTGCTGAAATGGATAATTATGTTTGATTATCGTCTTCTTTTAAATCAGCAATTATTTTTTCAATTCGATTACCATAATCAATCGACTCATCAAACAAAAATTGGATTTCCGGTGTTTTCCGTAATCTAATTCGATTTCCAATCTCACTACGAATAAAGCCTGAAGCTTTTTCTAAAGCTTCTAATGTTGATGATTTCTTCTCCTCATCTCCTAAAACAGTAAAGTACACTTTTGCTTGCTGGAGATCGCCAGTAACATCAACATCTGTAATCGTAACGAAGCCTATCCTTGGGTCTTTTAATCGTCTTGTGATAATATCAGATAACTCTTGTTTCATTTGTTCAGCCACTCGATTTGCACGTTTATTCACCGTCTCACCCCCGTGTTGTTGACTACAATTCAATTACGGCATTTTAAAGCCATTCGAATCCTGTCTGGATGATTTCCACTTGCTCATGAGAATCGATCAATTTTATCGCTTTTTGAAGTTCTTGTTCAGCCCTTACTTTACTTACAGCAACGACAGCAATTCCTAGTGTCGTTCGTTGCCATAAGTCTTGGTGTTCTAATTCTGCAACTGAAATATTAAAGCGTTGCTTTAACCGAGTTGTGATTGACTTTACGACACTTCGCTTTTCTTTTAACGATTGTACTTCATAAAGCGTACAGTCACATCGAACAAATCCAATCATTTTCTCTCGATTTCTTGCATAATATAGGCTTCTAATACATCGCCTTCTTTAATATCATTGTATTTCTCCAACGTAATTCCGCATTCATAGCCAGACTGCACTTCACGTACATCATCTTTATACCGTCTAAGTGTGTCAACTTTTCCTTCGTAAACGACAATACCATCACGAATCAAACGAATACCAGAGTCACGCGTTACTTTTCCATCGGTTACGTGACAGCCTGCGATCGTACCGAGCTTGGAAACTTTAAAGGTTTGACGAACTTCAGCTTGCCCAATTACCTTTTCTTCAAATTCTGGATCAAGCATACCTTTTAAAGCAAGTTCAATTTCGTCAATTGCATTGTAAATGATGCGATGTAAGCGAATATCAACTTTTTCATTTTCTGCAGTCTTTTTAGCATTGTTATCTGGACGAACATTAAAACCAATAATAATCGCATTTGAGGCAGAGGCTAAAATGATGTCAGATTCTGTCAATGCCCCTACACCTGAATGAATAATGTTAATCTTCGTACCTTCAACGTCTATTTTTTGAAGCGAGCCAATCAGTGCTTCAGCTGTTCCTTGAACATCAGCTTTTACAATTAGATTAAGCTCTTTCGTTTCTTGATCTTTAATTTGTTCAAATAGTTCATCTAAGCTGACTTTAGCTGTTTCAGTTCGATCAGCAGTCTTTTGCTTTTCGGCACGGGCTTCACCAATTTGACGAGCGGTCTTCTCGTCTTTAAACACCATAAATTGGTCGCCCGCTTGTGGAACATGATTCAAGCCTGTTATCTCTACAGGAGTTGAAGGTGGCGCCTCCTTCACTCGTTTACCTAGATCATTAACCATAGCTCTCACTCGACCAAATGTGTTCCCAACGACAATTGGATCTTGGACGTTTAACGTCCCATTTTGTACGAGTAATGTTGCTACGGGGCCACGCCCTTTGTCTAATTCTGCTTCGATGACAGTTCCTGTAGCAAATCGCTCAGGGTTTGCTTTTAACTCTTCCATCTCAGCAACGAGTAAAATCATTTCAAGTAAATCATCAATTCCGTCCTTTCGTAGAGCAGAAAGCGGAACAAAAATTGTATCTCCACCCCAGTCTTCAGGAATTAAGCCGTGTTCGGTTAATTCTTGCATCACTCGATCAGGGTTAGCTGTATCTTTATCAATTTTGTTAACTGCAACGATAATGGGAACTTCAGCCGCTTTAGCATGATTCAAGGCTTCAATTGTTTGTGGCATGACACCATCATCAGCAGCTACAACCAAAATCGTGATGTCTGTAATTTTAGCACCTCTTGCTCGCATCGTTGTAAAAGCAGCGTGTCCAGGTGTGTCTAAAAATGTAATCTTTTTACCTGCTTCTTCGATTTGATATGCGCCAATATGCTGTGTGATCCCACCCGCTTCAGTTTCAGTCACTTTTGCTTCACGAATGGAATCAAGCAAGGTTGTTTTTCCGTGGTCAACGTGACCCATGATTGTGACAACCGCTGGCCGGAGTTTCAAATCTGTCTCATCGTCCTTAAAATCATATCGTTCAAAATCACTTGATTCAAAGACTTCTTCAACTTCTACTTCTACACCATAGTCCGACGCAATCATTTCGATCGTATCGGCGTCAAGATCTTGATTAATTGTTGCCATGACACCAAGCAACATTAATTTTTTAATAAGTTCCGATGGTTCTTTTTGCAATTTTTTTGCCAACTCTGAGACAGTAAGCGTTCCTTCATGTGTAATGATTTCAGGTGTTTTAGTTTTCATTTGGGCGTTTTCCTTTGATTTTGCCTGCCGATTAGACGATTTTTTTTGTTGCTTGTTTCGCTTTTGTTGAGGTTGTTTCTTAGACTGCTTTGTCGGCTGTCGATTCTGCCCTTTTTGATTATTCGGGCTTTTTGTTTCCTGTTTTTTAGGTTTTGACTTTTCGGCTGTTACCTGTTCTTTATCGGCTTTGTTAAACTCTTGATCTAATTTAGCGACAGTTTCTTGATCAATTGTTGACATATGATTCGATACGTCTACATTGATTGATTTTAATTTTTCAATAACTTCTCTACTCGTTAATTGATTATTTTTAGCGTATTCATAAATTCGCATCTTACTCATTTGTTCA
>DKGN01000181.1 GCA_002453275.1 Caryophanales bacterium UBA6769 | reverse complement strand
CATGCCGTCTTGGTGAATACCTGATTGGTGTGCGAATGCATTTGCACCGACAACCGCTTTATTAGCCGGAACAATCATACCGGTCAACTTACTGACGAGATTACTCGTGCGTTTAATTTCGTTAAAATTAATATTCGTTTCTGCATTGTAATGGTCTTTGCGAATATGGAGTGCAACGGCAATTTCTTCAAGCGATGCATTACCAGCACGTTCGCCTATTCCGTTAATTGTACATTCAACTTGTTCAATTCCGTTTTCAATTCCAGAAAGTGAATTCGCAACTGCCATCCCTAAATCGTCATGGCAATGGGCAGACAACTTTACTTTATCGATGTTCGGAACGTTATCTCGTAAGTGTTTAATAATTTCCCCGTATTCATTTGGACTTCTATAACCGACAGTATCAGGTATATTGATGACTTTTGCACCTGCATCGATAACTTCTTTAATAATTCTTACTAAAAAGTCTCGATCGGAACGGCATGCGTCTTCCGCTGACCACTGGACAATCGGGAATCGTTTAGCTGCATACTTTACGGCACTTACAGCTGATTCTACAACTTCATCTGGCGTTTGCATTAATTTATGCTTCATATGAATGGGTGAAGTTGCAACGAAGACGTGGATCCGTGGTTCTGCAGAGCTTTTTAATGCTTCCCAAGCAGCGTCGATATCGCTTTTTAACACGCGGGATAACCCTGTAACAGAGCTATCTTTCACTACTTCAGAAATGGTTTTAACTGATTCAAAATCCCCGTTTGAGGAAGCCGGAAACCCGGCTTCGATAATGTCTACCCCTAAACGTTCAAGCTGTTTTGCAATTTCAATCTTTTCAGCTAAGTTTAAGCTTACTCCTGGAGATTGTTCGCCATCTCTTAACGTCGTGTCGAAAATGTCAATCTTTCGCACTACCTACCACTTCCTTCGATTTGGATTTCACAAATGGCATCATGTCACGTAATTTACGTCCAACATCTTCAATTAGGTGCTCATTTTCACGTCGATTAATCGCTTTAAACTCTGGACGGTTCGCTTGGTTTTCAATAATCCAACCTTTTGCAAACTTTCCAGTTTGAATATCAGTTAAGACATCTTTCATAATGGCTTTTGTATCGTCGTTAATGACACGTGGGCCTGATACGAAGTCACCCCACTGTGCTGTATCTGAAATGGAATAGCGCATGCCTTCAAGTCCACCTTCGTACATAAGGTCAACGATTAGTTTTAGCTCATGCAAGCACTCAAAGTAAGCAACTTCTGGCTGATAGCCTGCTTCAACAAGCGTTTCAAAACCAGCTTTTACTAGTGATGTTAAGCCACCACATAGAACTGCTTGCTCACCAAACAGGTCTGTTTCTGTTTCCTCTTGGAACGTTGTTTCGAGAACGCCTGCACGGCCCGCGCCAATACCTTTTGCATAGGAAAGTGCAAGCTGTGTTGCTTTTCCAGATACGTCTTGATAAATCGCAAAGAGTGCTGGAACCCCTGCTTCTTCTGTATATGTTCTTCTAACAAGATGTCCTGGTCCTTTTGGAGCAACGAGTAGAACGTCAACATCACTTGGAGGCTCTACTTGGTTAAAGTGAATGTTAAAGCCGTGAGCAAAAAGAAGTGATTTTCCTGCTGCAAGTCCAGGCTCAATTTCTTCTTTGTACACTTGTGGCTGATATTCGTCTGGCAAAAGTACCATGATGACGTCAGCTTTTTCGACTGCTTCTTTTACTGAAAATACGTCAAAACCGTCTTCCTTTGCTTGATCCCAAGACTTTCCTTGTCTTAATCCAATTACAACGCTTACGCCGCTATCTCTTAGGTTAAGAGCATGAGCATGCCCTTGAGAACCGTATCCGATAATTGCAACCGTTTTTCCTTGTAGTAGATCTTCTTGAACGTCACCATTGTAATAAACTTTTGCCATGATTAAATCTCTCCTCATAATATATATTTTAATTAATTTTTAATTAATAATTGAAAATGGTTTGATTTCTGTTTCTTGTTTTTGCGTTCCTCTCGTAAACGCTGTTACGCCTGTTCTGCCTAATTCTTTTATACCGAATGGGCGAACGAGCTCAATTAAAGCTTCAACTTTTTCGGGGTCCCCTGTTACTTGAATCGTAAGACTTGATGGGCTTACATCAACAACAGTTGCCCGAAATGGTTCAATCAAGCTGAATAGTTCATTTCTAGATTGTGGAGTTGAAATCATTACTTTAATAAGTGCAAGCTCCCTTACTACGATCGCTTGGTCTGTAATATCATGTATTTTCAAAACATCAATTTGTTTATGAAGCTGCTTTATAACTTGCTCAAGCTTCGTCTCACACTCTACATTCACGACAAATGTCATTCTTGAAATATCTGGTGTTTCTGCATGACCGACTGTAATGCTTTCAATATTGTATTGGCGCTTCATAAACAGCCCCGTAATTCGATTGAGGACTCCTGCTCTATTGTTAACAGTTAATGTGATGATTCGTTTCATAATGGCTTCACTCCAATCATTTCATGTGAACCTTTTCCGGATGGAACCATTGGATAAACATTTTCATTTGCTGTTACTCGGCAATCAATTAAGACTGGACGATCTGATTCAATGATGCCTTTTAACTTTTCCTCAGCTTCAGGTAAAGATTCGATCCGAACTCCTTCAATACCAAATGCTTCAGCAAGCTTTAAGAAATCTGGTTGATTCGGCATTAATGATTCGGAATAACGTTCGTCATAAAAGATTTCTTGCCATTGACGAACCATTCCTAGTGAGTGGTTATTTACGATCACAATCTTAATTGGTAAGTTCAGTTCCTGAATGATACTCATTTCTTGGTTTGTCATTTGGAATCCAGCGTCTCCAACGATTGAAATACAGACGCGTTCTGGGTCGGCTAACTGAGCGCCAATTGCTGCGGGTAAGCCGAAGCCCATTGTTCCTAATCCACCTGATGTAACGAGTAAGTTCGGCTGTTTAAATGAATAGTACTGAGCTGCCCACATTTGGTGCTGTCCTACATCTGTTGTGACAACAGCATCACCATCAGTTAATTCATTAATCATTTCAACGAGTTTTTGCGGTTTTAATTCATCGCCCTCTTGGTTATACCAAAGTGGATATTCTTTTTTATATTCATTGAGGTGCTCATTCCAATCAGAAAATGCGTAGTCACCTTTTACTTCGTCAAGCAAGGCAGTTAATGCTTCCTTCGCATCTGCTACGACAGGAATTTGCGTCTCAACGTTTTTGCCGATTTCGGCTGGGTCAATATCAATGTGAGCCACTTTTGCATTTGGTGCAAAGTGATTAAGGTTGCCCGTTAACCGATCATCGAATCGTGCACCTATGTTAATTAATAAATCACTCTCGTAAATCGCCATATTGGCTGCATAATACCCGTGCATACCTGCCATACCAAGAAACTGTTCATGGTCACCTGGCATTGCTCCTAAACCGAGCAACGTTGACGTTATCGGAATGTTCGTTAACTCAACAAAATTTCTTAATTCTTCGTGTGCCTGAGCAAAAATAACTCCTGCCCCTGATAAAATAACTGGCTTCTTCGCCTTTTTAATTGCTTCGCTTACTTTTTTAATTTGCATAACATTCGGTGTTGTTGTCGGTTGGTATCCTGGCAACTGCACCGTTTCTGGATAATAAAATTCTGTTTGAGCTTCAGCTACGTCTTTCGGTATATCAATAAGAACCGGACCTGGTCTACCTGTAGAAGCAATATGAAATGCTTCTTTAATTATTCTCGGCATTTCTTCTACATTACGAACTTGGTAATTATGTTTTGTAATTGGCATTGTAATACTAATAACGTCTGTTTCCTGAAAAGCATCCGTACCAATTAGTTGCGTACCAACTTGCCCTGTCAAAATAACGAGAGGTAATGAGTCAAGCATCGCGTCCGCAATCCCTGTAACGAGATTCGTTGCACCTGGCCCAGATGTTGCTAAAACAACACCTGTTTTCCCTGAAACTCTTGCATACCCTTCAGCCGCATGGATCGCTCCTTGTTCATGACGAGTAAGAATGTGCTTTACAGGTTTCCCATAGAGGGCATCATATATTGGTAGTGCGGCACCACCTGGATAACCGAAGATAACTTCAACATTCTCCTCCTTTAATGATTCGACGAGAACATCCGCACCTGACATTTGTTTATTTATCATTTGCTTTTCTTTTTTAATTTCTAAATTAGCAGCCATCCTTATCTCCTCCTTATAAAAATTTTCGTGAATATCACGTGAAAGCTGGCTTTTAATTCCAATAAAACACAAAAAACCTTTTCATCTCCGAATAGACTTTTAGAAGCCTAAAGGGATGAAAAGGTATCTCTTCATGGTACCACCCTTTTTCATGGCGTCCTTTCGAACAACCATCTCGTGGACGATCAGTTAATAACAAACAAAAATATTAATTCCGTCCATTTTTGGTAACGAGTGGGGTTCACTCGGATCGTCCTAATCACAGGTGGCTGCTTTCAGAGAATCACTCACAGGCGATGTCGGTATAGGGGGATACCACTGGTTTCCAGCGACCCAGCTCTCTGCGGATATCCTATTCCTATCCTTTTACCTAGTCATTGTTTTTAACGTGTATTGGTTATCATTTATTAATAACGATATGATCATTCAGAAAATTTTAGTCATAAAACATGTTAAGCTTACAACTTTCAATATTTCCAATCAATTGTTATCAGTTAAGCTATATCATACGCGTATTTCTATTTTTGGTCAACCGTTTTTGCTTAAATTTTATCTTTTTATAAAAAAACGCTCGTTGTTTTAAAGCAACAGAAGCGAGTCAGATTTTTTCATGGCGTCCCAGAAGGGATTCGAACCCCTGACCGACGGCTTAGAAGGCCGTTGCTCTATCCAGCTGAGCTACTGGGACATCATTATATGGAGCGGGTGATGGGAATCGAACCCACGACCAGAGCTTGGAAGGCTCTTGTTTTACCACTAAACTACACCCGCTTATTAGAAACGTCAATTAATGGCGACGTTTCTAAATATAACTTATTTCCTTTTGACTGTCAATGTTAAATTAACTTTTATATTCCCAATACTTCTGAAGCTTATTTAACGCCTTCCTTCGATGAGAGATCTCATTTTTCTCTTCCGTTGACAATTCGGCCATTGTCTTTTCTTTATTAGGAATATAAAAAATCGGATCGTAACCAAAACCATTTTCACCTTTCGGTTCCTTCGCAATAAAGCCCGTACATTCTCCTTCAAAGACGACTGTTTCTTTTCCTGGGATTGCAAGCGCAAGGACACAGACAAACGTTGCTTTCCGTTCAACTGAAGGAACACCCTTCAATTCAGATAAGACTTTTTGCAGATTTTCCTCATCATTTTTATGTTCTCCAGCGTACCGAGCCGAAAACACGCCAGGTCGACCATGTAGCGCTTCGATTGCAAGCCCCGAATCATCGGCAATAACGATTTCACCGTAGTGACGACTTAACGTCTCCGCTTTTAAAATTGCATTTTCTTCAAACGTTGCTCCTGTTTCTTCAACATCGATTGCGTTTGGATAATCATGTAACGACTTCACTCTTATTCCATCTTGTTCAAATAGCTGTTTAAAATCGTTCACTTTTCCTTTATTCGCTGTACCGATAAGTATGTTCTGTATCAAGATGGTTAAACCTCTTTCTTATTTGCCGATTTGATTAGCGATATCCCCAAGCAGCGTCCTCTGAATGTCAATCAATTCGTCAATTCCCTTAGCAGCAAGCTTGAGCATGTCATCCAACTGGGATGATGAAAATGTTGCTTCTTCTCCAGTACCTTGCAGTTCAACAAATTCATGTTTTCCCGTCATAACAACATTTAAATCAACAAGTGCATTTGAATCTTCTACATAGTTCAAATCTAGCACTTCCCCAACATTTTCAATTGCTCCGACTGATGTAGCAGCAAGGAAGTCTTTTACAGGCATTTTTTCTATTAATCCTTTTTCAAGTATTTTTTGAAAGGCTAACACCATCGCCACAAATGAACCGGTTACTGATGCAGTTCGAGTACCACCATCAGCTTGGATAACATCACAATCGATCCATAAGGTGCGTTCTCCAAGTTCATTTAAGTCAACAACTGAACGAAGAGCTCTTCCAATCAACCGTTGAATCTCCATCGTTCGCCCTGTCACCTTTCCCCTGCTAGATTCACGTACATTACGTTGCTCGGTTGCTCGGGGCAACATTGCATATTCAGCTGTAATCCAGCCTTTTCCTTGCCCACGCAGAAACGGAGGCACTCGCTCTTCAATACTTGCAGAACAAATAACCTTCGTGTCACCGACCATCATAAGGACGGAACCTTCTGGATGCTTTATAAAATCTTTTTCTATCTTTACTGTACGTAGTTCATCCTGTCTTCTACCATCAACTCTCATGAAGTTCCTCCTTAAAGAAAAAGAGAGGCAGCACATTGCTAGCCTCACACAATTAATCACATTATATGAAAACTAAAATCGGATCGCAAATGCATCCAGTCTAGGAAGTTAAAATGGCATTGTTTTGGAAACCATCTCCCTAGTCACTGGTTGTGCTAGTGGACTACCGGCTTCGGTTAAGACGTTCGATTCACCGTTTACTTGAATAGAAATTTGTTCGATTTCTTTATTTTCCGTTAATGATAAAACGAGAGAGTGAAGAGCGTCATTTGATATTACCTTTTGATTGTCTAAAATCGCTTCATTAAAATCTAACGTAAGTAAGCCGTTTTCATCTTTTAAAGCATCGATAAGTTCCACTTCCTTCGGAAAGTCGGAAAATAACCCTGACTGCAAACTTGGTCCCTCAATAAGCCCATTTATCGTCGCCACGATTCGATCATTATCCTTTGTTTTAGCAATTCTTTTCGTAACAGGTACATAGTAATTGTCATCACCAGATTGGGCTAAAAAGTATAAGGTTACACCGATGCTATTTGAAACATCGGTGACGTTTCCTAAGTCTATGTTTATTCCATCGTCACGACTAACTCCGTCAGAAATGGGGGTACCATCGACAGGCATTGTGTCTTGCTCGTGGCCATTAATCATAATTTTCACTTTGTTCACGCTGTCAAATTGAGTTAACGTCCATGTGATAGCTTGTAAGATTTTTTGCTCATCTTCAGCCTTATATTCTTTAAATTCCTCTGAAAAGTCCGCAATGGCAACATCATCCTTTAGGTTGACACCTAACACTTGCGTCCCAGCAGGAAGGACAGCTTCAAAGCCGTTAGGCAAAAGTTCGGTCACTGGTCCATCTTTGACTAAGTATTCTAATGCTTGTGTAGCAACTTCTTTTGATTCCGGTATTGGAATTTCAACCATTTGAGAAGCAACCATCCCTTTATCATCAATTAAAAATAACTGTCTTTTTACTGTTTTTGCACTCGTACTTTCCTCTGCTCCACCATCATCGCCTTCCTCCATCATCCCTTCCTCATCCTCTTCAACAAAATTTACATCTTGAGGTGGATCAATATTAACATCTTTATCTTTTTCAGTTAGTCCACAACCCGCAATTATAAAAATCAAAAGCGAAAGCAATGGTAGAGTGACTGTTTTTAAACGCTTACGCATAAGCTTTTCCCTCCCAAGCAAGTTTGTACTACTATTTATACGAGCCTTCATTACTTTTAGACCTTTAATTTTCCACTTTTCTACTTAGAAGAGAAATAAAAAAACTACGGGAAGCTCTTATCCCGTAGCTAATAAGCTTAATATAAACTGTAATAGAGTCTGCCATTACGACTTTTAGTTATGACTTCTTTTCGATGTTGAAGGAGATCTAAGAGGTTAACCGTTTCAGAAACGAACAATCCTACCGCTTCTTCATAGCGCTTGGGATACATCGCTTGGATAATTTCAAAGCCTGTCAATTGTTTATTTCCAAGCACTTTTTTTGTCCGATTTGCTCGATTTTCAATTCTTCTCATTTGCTCATCAATGACTTTTGATATGTGATTCATTACAGGTCCATGACCAGAATAAGCTTGAGATACATTCAGTTTTGAGCATTTTTTTAAACTATGAATATATTGGATTAATTGCTTTGGCCGCTGTTCATTAGAAAAAAAAGGTGCATCTAAAAATATTCCAGCTGGCATCCCTTTAATGATATGGTCTCCACAAATTAATTGACGTGAATTTTGGTTGAATAAAGAAATATGGTCTTGCGAATGTCCTTTTGTTTCGATCACTTCCCAGTCGTGTAAGCCGGGTATTGTGTCGCCCTCTTTTACCGTTCGCAAATCGATTTCTATTAATTGTCGTCTCGTTCTTTTTTTACGTTTACTGTCTTTTACTAATGTGTTCGGCACCCCGAATTCGTCATACAATTTTTCGAAAAATTCATCACTCCATTTAAAATAATCTCGGTCCCTCTCTATGAACGGTCGTGCATTTTCATGGGCATAAACTGGTATAGGATGCTCCTTGATAATCCAGTCAAGCAAGCCAGCATGATCATTGTGGTGATGTGTAATGACAATTTGTTCAATATCTTTCATGCTTAAGTCTAGCTTCTGCAACCCATCCTGAAGTTCTCTCCATGTTTTTTCGTTTCTTAACCCCGTATCCACTAATGTTAACTTTTCTCCATAGATAATATAAACATTGACAGGACCAACTGGCCAGTTGGTCGTCAATGAAATTTTATCTAATTTTAATGGATTATTCTTTATCAAGCCATACATCCTTCATATGAATATTTCCATAAGATGCATGTGGATGATAATTTTTTACGTACGGGTGTCTTGGAGAGAATACGTAGTTTGATACTAAAGGAATTGGGTTTATGACATCTGTAAGGATGTAGCGCTGAATATCATGCACGGCTGTCATCCGTTCGTCTTCATCAAGCATCTCTCTTTGTTCATCAAGCATTTTATCTAAATCTGGGTCACTCACACCGAACCAGTTACGAGGTGAGCCTGTTCTCAGTTGCGTCCGTAGCCATTCATCTGCTTCTTGGAAAAATGTTTGATACGTTACAATGATGTCATATTCCATGTTAGGATATTTTTCTGTGTAAAACGTTGCATATTCGGCTACTTCCATTTCTGCATTTATTCCGATTGAGCGTAAATCTTCAACAACCCACTGCGCCATTCGAATCGGTTGCTCACCGTAAGCATTTGTTGCCATTAAGGTTGTGTCAAATCCATCTGGGAAGCCAGCCTCAGCTAGTAATTGCTTTGCTTTTTCTTGATCAAACGGCTGTAGTTCCTCTCTCTCTTCTTTCGATAAGGACCACCCTTTTAAGTGGGGATTAACAGGTGAACTTACTTCGCCGCCACCAAAAATACGCTCGACTGCATTTTGACGATCGATTGCCATACTAATCGCTTGCCGAACCCGAATATCTTTAAATGGCTCTCGTTCCATATTCATAGCGACTTGAGTTTGTGTCGGTAACAGCACTTCACCGATAACGGTCTCTGGATTGGATTTTAGAATATTATCAATCTCTTCCGGTGAAATTTGACTAATTGAATCTGCTTTTTCTGTACGGAATGCAGCAATTTGTGCGCCGACATCAGTAATGACTAAATACTCTATTTTGTCGATGTAAGGCTTCCCTTCTTCAAAAAACTTAGGGTTTTTCAAGAAAGTCGCACTGACGTTATCATTCCATTCCTCGAGCATGAAGGGCCCAGTTCCAATCGCCATTGTCGTTAAGTCAAATTCACCATCAACAGCTTCTTGCGGCAAAATCCACATAAAGTGATTTGCAATAAAATTGAGAAACGGCGTTAATGGCTTTTGAAGTGTAAAGACTACAGTCTGTTCATCCTTCGCCTCAATACTTTCCACCTCTTGTAATAGGGAGGCTTGGTGACCTGGAAGCTTCATAATTCGTTCCATCGTAGCAACGACATCAGAAGCAACAAGTTGCCTGCCGTTCACTGGCTCTATATCGTGCCAGTAAGCTTCTCGCAAATGAAATGTGTACACTTTTCCATCGTCTGACACTTCCCAGTCCTCTGCTAAATCACCGACAAGGTTATAATCCTCGTAATCGACATCTGGTCCTGTTTCATAGGTGAGTAACTTATTATAGACGAGCCCTAAATAACCGTGCGTGTAAATAGATGACGATCGATGCGGATCTAGAACGTCCGGATCAGCGGCTGTAATAATAGTGTACGTCCCACCAGGTTTTGGTTCACTAGCTTCATCCTCAGTCGTTGCTTGATTTTTGTCTTTTGCGGTTTTTTGATCACAAGCAGATAAGCCAATGACGACGAACAACAGACAAACAAACATAGCCCACTTTCTAAACGACATAACACTTCCCCCTTTTAAGATTCTATTCGTAAAATTGGTTAGTTCTTATGTTTTTTGCGAACAAAACGATGAAAAAAACAACCACATTTTATGAAGATAACTTCGGATCAAGGTAATCTCGTAATGAATCACCTAAGAGGTTAAATGCAAGCACACAAAATCCGAGTGCAAGACCGGGAAACAAAACGAGCCAAGGCGCATTTTCCATATAGCGACTAGCTCCACTTAACATAAGACCCCATGATGGGTGTGGAGGTGGCGTACCAATACCGAGAAAACTTAGAGAGGCTTCAGCAATAATGGATGCGCCAAATGCTAAGCTTGCCAAAATAATAATCGGTGCAAGCATGTTAGGCAAAGCATGTTTCCATATAATTCGAATGGCACTTGCACCGACTGAACGGGATGCTTCAACGTAATTTAACTCACGAATTCGCAGCATTTCTCCTCGCACGATCCTTGCAAATCTTGGCGTTTCCACAATGACAAGAGCAATGATAACATTTTGTATCGCAGGGCCTAAAAGAGCTGCAATAAACAGAGCTAAGATTAAAGGCGGTATCGCCATAATCGCGTCCATCAAACGTTGAATAACCATGTCCAACCACCGTCCAAAGTAACCAGAAACAACACCGAATATAATTCCAAAAATCATGGAAAATCCGACTGACGCAAACCCAACAAGCAACGATATTCTTGAACCATGAATAATACGGCTAAATACATCGCGACCAAGGTCATCCGTTCCCATCAAATGACTAGCACTTGGGCTAGCGAGAAATGCCTCTCGATTTTGGGCAACAGGATCGTAAGGTGCGATGAGTGGAGCAAAAATAGCAATGACGATGACGAACAGGATAAAAATGATTGAAATCGCTCCAATTGGTTGGGTTTTAATAAAGCGCTTACAATCCTGTGCAAACTGTACAAGTCTCGCATGTCTTAAGATTGATTGTTTTGTCTGCAAGTGGGAATCAGGATCAATCTGTAATTGTCCCATTCTTTCACCCCTTTACTTATCTTCATTCTGTCGGTTACGTATTTCGAATTCTCGGATCAATCCAGCCATACATGACATCAACGACGATATTGACAATTAAGAACATGGCACCAAAAATGAGTACTGCTGATTGAATGACAGGATAATCACGTGCGCTCACCGTTTCAAAAATTAGACTACCTAATCCTGGAAGTGAAAAAATTGATTCTAATACGACTGTACCACCAAGTAATGTTCCGATTTGAAGGCCGATTAACGTAATAATCGAGACTAGTGAATTTCTAAGTGCGTGCTTATAAATGACGAGATTTTCCTTCGCACCTTTTGCTCTAATTGTCCTTATAAAATCAGAGTGTAGCACTTCTAACAACGCGGAGCGTGTCATACGGATAATGCTTGCACTTAACGCAACAGCAAGCACAACAGCGGGTATCATCATTTGTTGGAGGTTCACAATTGGATTTTTCGTAAACGACTCATACCCTAAAGGCGGTATCCAGTTAAAAGCAAGAGACAAAACCGTTAACAAAACGAGACCGAGCCAAAAATTCGGTATCGATAACCCACCTACTGCTGTTACTCTTAAGAAATTATCAAGGAATGTGTTGTGTCTTACGGCTGATATGATGCCAATTGGAATGCCAATCATAATGGCTAAGATGACGGACATAAACGTGAGTTGTAACGTAACAGGCAATCGCTCTTTAATTAATTCTGATACAGGTTGCTTCGACCATAAAGAAGTACCTAAATCTCCTCGCAAAGCGTTTGTCGTCCATTCGTATAGCTGAACGCCAATACTTGTATCGAGTCCTAGTTCTTCTTCAAGAGCTTCAATTTGCTCGTCCGTAACAGCACCAGCATCAGCAAGTTGTAGTTTCACAACGTCACCCGGTACAAGACGCATGACGATAAAAACAAACATGACCATCATGAACAAAACAAGTAAGCCATATAATAAGCGGCGAACAACGTACTCTAGCATCTGGTAACCCCCTTAATAGAGATGACAAGCTACTGATTGTCCTAGATTCACTTCTTTCATGACAGGCTTTTCTTGTTTACATATTTCTGTTGCGTGAACACAACGTGTATGGAACTTACATCCTTCAGGTGGTCGGATTGGGCTTGGCACTTCCCCTTTCAGTAAAATTCGTTCTCTTTTTCTCGCAGGATCAGGCACCGGAACTGCTGAAATAAGCGCTTGGGAGTATGGGTGCAGAGGCTCCTTAAACAATGTTTCTGTATCTGCTACTTCTACAATTTCACCTAAATACATGACAGATACGCGATGTGAGATGTATTTTACGACATTTAAATCGTGAGAAATAAACAAATATGACAGCCCCATTTTCGTCTGTAACTCTTTTAATAAATTCAAAATTTGAGCTTGTACGGATACATCTAATGCTGAAACGGCCTCATCACAAATAAGTAGTTCAGGTTCCGTTGCAAGGGCTCGAGCAATCCCAATTCGCTGTCGCTGGCCACCAGAGAATTGATGGGGAAATTTATGTGTATCACCTTTAGAAAGACCAACTGTTTCTAATAATTCTTCAATCCGTTTTTGCTTCGCTCTTCCTCTCAATATGCTATGAACCTCTAATGGCTCTCCGATAATGTCCTTCACCATGAGTCTCGGATTAAGTGAACTGTACGGATCTTGAAAAACAAATTGAACCTTTCTTCTTAATTGCTTCATCGTGTTTCGGTTCATTAATTCAATGTTTCGATTCGCAAAATGGACGGAACCCGCAGTTGGTTTAAGTAAACCTGTGATCAATCGCCCAGCCGTTGACTTTCCGCAACCAGACTCACCTACGAGCCCTAGTGTTTCACCTTGATAGATTTCAAATGAAATGTCATCGACAGCTTGAACAAAACCAACCGTTTTAGATAATAACCCTTTTGTAATTGGAAAATGCTTTTTTACCCCTTTTACCTCTAATAACATGTCATTTTTATTTAATTTTACATGCTTATACTTTTTAGTTACATGTGTTTTTTCTTTCTTCTGAATAGAATGATTCAACTTTTTTTGGACGACGTTATCCTTTAGCCAACATTTACTAAAATGGTTGTTTTCGACCTTGATAAAAGGGGGTTCTTCCTTTTTACAAATATCCCCGGCAAACTCACACCGTGGGTGAAACCGACAGCCTGTTGGCATTTGATCGAGGCTTGGAACTGAACCTTCAATGGCTGCCAATTGTTCATCTTGATTCGTCTCGGTTCTTGGAATGCTCTTTAATAAAGCGGCCGTATATGGATGCTCTGGTGACGCAAATAACGTAGCAACGTCAGCCTGTTCTACAACTTGACCAGCATAGACGACGACTACACGATCAGCCATTTCTGCAACAACTCCGAGATCATGGGTCACAAGAATAATAGCGGTACCTAACTCTGATTGTAGTTGCTTAAGAAGATCCATAATTTGTGCTTGCACAGTAACATCAAGCGCCGTTGTCGGCTCATCTGCAATTAGGACGTTTGGTTTGCACGCAAGAGCAATCGCAATCATAACTCTCTGCCTCTGTCCACCAGACAATTGATGGGGATAACTTGCCATTCTCTCTTCAGCATCGGGAAGGCCGACAAGTGTCAAAAGTTCAACGGCCCGCTCATAATATTGTTGTTTTGATAGGTCCTCATGGATTTTGATGGCCTCAATAACTTGATTCCCAATCGTATAAACTGGATCTAAACAAGTCATCGGATCTTGGAATATCATAGCAATTTCTTTTCCTCTAACTTGGCGAATTTCTTCTTCAGTCAATTCATTTAGCTTCAAGTCATTAAATAAAACTTGACCCGCCGTCACTTTACCGGACTTTTCTAAAAGCTGAATGATTGAAAGGGCTGAAACACTTTTTCCAGAGCCTGACTCTCCAACAATTGCTAGTGTTTCTCTCTTTTGAAGGTGAAATGATATATTATTTAGTGCTTCCATTGTTCCAAACCGAGTCTCAAACTCTGTTCTTAACTGTTCAACTTGAAGAAGTGCTGTTGTATTTTTCAATTCGTTTGCCTCCTTTAGTGAACTAAGCAGAATGAGTACTGTTCGTATACATTTCTTTTAATTTCACCTTCAAGATTTTTCCAACTCCGTTTCTTGGAAGCTCCTGAAAAAACTTTATTTGTTTAGGAGTCTTATATTTTGCAAGATGTTTTTGGCAATATTCGATTAATTCTAATTCCGTAATGGTTGAGCCCGGCTTTTTAACGACACAAGCAGCAATTTCTTCTCCCATTTCCTCAGATGGAATCCCAATGACAGCCACTTCAGCCACTGCATTATGCTTGATGAGCAATTCTTCTAAATCACGCGGATAAATATTAAATCCTCCACGAATAATTAAGTCTTTTTTACGGTCGACTATATACAAATACCCGTCATTATCAACTCTTGCCATGTCACCAGTGAAAAGCCACCCACCTTTTAATGCTTTTTTTGTTTCTTCTTCATTTTTATAGTAACCAGGTGTAATGTTGTCTCCTTTGACAATGAGCTCACCGACATCACCCGTCGGCACCTCATGCCCCTCTTCATTAACAATTTTTATTTGAACACCTGGAAGCGGAACTCCGACAGAGCCTTCCTTGATTGGCATATCCTCTCGTTGAGTAGCAACACCTGGTGATGCTTCAGATAAACCATACGCATCGCGAACGTCAGCATTGAATTTCTCTTGAAAGGCTGCTCTTAATTTAATCGGCAATGCTGCAGACCCCGATCCGACAGCTTCCAAACTTGATAAATCATAATGTTCAGCATTTGGACTCGAGACCATTGCATGCACCATCGCTGGAACAGCCGCAAAGCTTTTCACTTTATATTTCTCAATCGCCTCGAATACTTTATCAACATCAAATTTCGAAAAAATCACAGCCGAATTACCACGATAAAAACTTCCGTTCATCATACCGAATCCATATACATGAGCTAACGGTAAAATACAAAGTGTCGTTCCTCTCTCTTGATCTTGTTGAAGTTCATCACTCGCAAGTAAATTTGCTGATAAATTTCGATGAGTGAGCATGACACCTTTCGGCTTTCCGGTCGTTCCCGATGTATATAAAATCACAGCAATATCCGTTTCCGTAAGGTCCAAATCGATAGTTCTTGCTTCTAGTTCTTTCGTTTTCGACCAATGCATGATTTCATAATGACTTGCTTTTGACGATGGGGTCTCATCTACAGTGATGATTTTTATACGTTCTTCAAGTTCGGGAACAGCACGTTTTACTTTAGGAAGCATTTCAGAAGATGTAATGATTACTTCGGCACCAGAATTGTGCATGATAAAATGGATTTCATTTTCATGCAACATGTACATCACGGGGATAACGATGGCACCTGAACGAAGAATGCCTTGATATGAATAAATGACTTCGGGTCGATTTGGCATACAGACGAGAACACGATCACCTTTTTTAACTCCGATTGAAGTTAAATACAGAGCAAACTGTTTACCCAGTCTTTCAATCTCAACGTTGGAAATGGCTTCATTTTCATAGTAAAGTAGTGAATATTCACCGTATTTCGCGATGTTCTCATGTACTAAGTTAGTAAGTAGCATGAAAAAGATGCCTCCTTTTTTGAAGTGTGTTTATATTCAGTTAATTCGGCGAAAAAAAATTATACACTTTGGCCTCCTTTTTCTCCAGATATAGATTCCACTGCTTTTTTCTCACTGATTACCAACATGAAGAAAAGTGAAAGTGCAATACAAGCTGATGTTAGAAAAGGTCCTGAAATGAGCAGTGAGAAAATTGCCCCTCCTATTAATGGACCAATGATCCTCCCTAGACTATTCATTGCTTGATGCATACCAACTGTAAGTCCCTGCCCGTATTTTTCACGCTTTGACAACAGTGAGAGGACGGTTGGATTGACACAAGCTTGCCCAAACCCCGTAAATAAGCATCCAATGATAGTTAGACTAGCATGCGGCGAAAATGCAATTAGACTGAATCCTAACGTAGTAAAAAGTAAACCTGCTTTAGCAATGGAACTTTCTGCAAACAATTCATATAATTTTTCTAATAAGAAAAACTGGACGATAACTGAAATTCCTGCTTGAGTACTAAAAGCCAAACTAACGAGAATCGGAGATGCTTGAAAACGGTCAATCATGAAATAGCCTAATAGACCGAAAAAACTTGAACCAGCCATTGAAACCCCAAACGTAATCATAAACAGTTGCCAATAGCCTTTTTTTAAAATCATAGACATTGAGCGGAATAACGAATGTTTTTCTTGAATAAAACTCGTTTTTTGTTCTGGTTCATACAAAAATCGCAAAGCTAAAGGTAACGTCATGAGGGCTAGTGTACCTGCGACAATAAAGGGAACATTTACACCAAACGGAGCAAACAATCCCCCTACTGCTGGACCACACAAAAACCCCAATCCACTAAGTGCTCCCATTTTTGCAATCGCAACATTGCGATACCTTTTGTCAGTCATATCAGATACGAATGCAATAACAGAAGGTAATGTTCCAGAGGCTAATGTTGCCCCGATAATCCGTGCAATTAATAGTTGCCAATAAGACTGGGCAAAAATTAAAAGGAAAAAAGCAACCGAAAACCCAAATAAGCCAAATAAAAGGACTGGCTTGCGCCCCCATGTATCAGCAATTCTTCCCCAAAAAGGCGCGGCAATCAATTGGGCAACAGCCCATCCTGTTATTAACGTCCCCATTTGAAAAGATGTTAACTGTAACCGTTCTGCGACGAAAGGTAACGTCGGTAACACAATTCCATAACCCGTCATTGATAGAAATATAATAAATCCGAGTAAAAAAAAGATTTTTCGATCGGGCATTTCTATTCAGCTACTTTCTGACTTTAGACACTCGTCTCACGATGATTAATCTAACCCCTGTAAATGAGTACTGATCTCACTTGCATAGTTCTTTACAGTCTGTGCCATGACTGAAATTTGTTCAATCATTCGGTCTTGTGGTCCTGACAACCCAAGGGCTGCAATCATTTCACCAAATTTATTGTAAATACCAGTGCCAACTGAAGCTGCGTTATTCCCAAGTTCATTAATCGTAACAGCATAGCCAGCTTCTTTTACTTTTTGTAACTCAGAACGGAGTGCTCCATCCAATGTTGGATGTTTTTGAAAAAAATGCTCGACTTCTGATTCAGGTAAGCTAGACAAAAAACATTTACCTCCGCCTGTTGCGTGAACAGGATATTTAGCACCAATTCTTGGCGAAGTCCTTAAGATTTGATTCCCTTCAATTACATCGATAACTACAGTTTCGAACGATGGTCTGTTGAAGATGGTTACTGTCGCTGTTTCATCAAAGGTATCGACTAGACGGTGAAGATAAACATTGGCAACTTTGCGAATGTCGATGTCATCATGGGCTTTAAATCCCCACTTAACTAATGTAATTCCTAACGAAAACAAGTTTGTGACGCTGTCTTTTTTAATAACTCCACGGCTTTCTAATGTCGTGACAAGGTTATAGCACGTACTAGCTGGTAATTGCAATGAAGCAGTAATCTCTTTTAAAGATAAACTACCTTGCTCATACAAGAGCATAATAATGTCAATAGCCTTATTGACTGATGGAACTAAACTCTTCAAAATTTCCTGTTTTTTTATCTGTTCACTCCTCCTTATTCATAAATATGAATCTAACTTCACAAATATGTTGTTGCCTCTAATCTACACGAGTAGAGATAAATATTCAACGAAATTTTCAGATATTTCTAAAATAACAAGAAATTAATTTTCCATTGACATGTGTTTCTCCGTTAACTTACTTTTACGTAGTGTCATTAATAATAGGACGAAGATAATAGCGGCTGATGTTAAAAAAGGGAAAATAACACTTAAAGAAAATGTTACACCACCGATTAAAGGTCCGATGATCCTCCCAAGACTATCCATTGATTCGTTCATTCCCATTGTGACACCTTGACCGTAATGACCTTGCTTGGATAAAAGAGAAATAACAACAGGCAGAACGCAAGCTTGCCCAAATCCGATAAACACACAGCCAATCATAACGAAAATCCAATGTGGGGAAAACGCAATACATGTATATCCAATAACTGTAATGATTAAGCCATATTTTTTAATTTTCTCTTCCTTCCAAAGACGATAAAGTCGTTCAAGTAAAAAAAATTGTACGAGGACAGCTGTTCCTGCTTCAACACTAAACGCAAGACTAACATAGCCTGGCGATGACCCAAAGCGCGCAATCATAAAATAACCAATCAACCCGAAAAAGCTTGAAGCTGCGATGGAGACTCCTAACGAAACCGTATACAATTCACGATAACCTTTTTGAAGTAAGATTGAAAAGGATTGAAAATACGATGATTGTTTTCGAATAACGACTTCGGACTTTTCTGGTTCACGCAAAAATTTCCAAGCTAATGGAGTCGTAATTAACGCAAGTGTACCAGCAACAATAAAAGGCGCTTGTACTCCAAATTGTGCTAAAATTCCACCAGCTGCAGGTCCACACAAAAAACCGAGAGCATTAATTGCTCCCATTTTAGCAATCGCAATATTCCGGTTTTCATCATTTGTTGAATCGGCAACAATTGAAAATACGGCTGGATATGTGCCCGAAGATAATGATGCCCCAATAATCCGTGCGATGAGTAATTGCCAATAACTATTCGCTAAAATAAGCAATAAGAAAGCGATTCCAAAGCCAAATAAACCAAATATGAGGACTGGCTTTCTTCCAACCGAATCAGCAAGTTTCCCCCAAAAAGGCGCAGTTAAGAGCTGCGCCGTTGCCCAGCCTGTAATTAACGTGCCCATTTGGAATGACGTTAAGTGTAAATCATCTGCTAAAAATGGAAGGGTAGGAAGAACGATACCGTAGCCAGTCATCGTTAAAAACATAATAAAACCTAACAGAAAAAAGCTATTCCTGTTCATCATCTTTCGTTCGTCCTTCCAATCTATTTTCTTTATTAAATTGTAAGAGAGCCAGACGATAAGCTCCCGTTGTCAATCTAGTCTAATTTCGATAATATTGTCCAATGCTGTGCCAAACCAACGGTTAGCAATTTGAGAAAAAATTTCTTGACTACCAGTCGTAAAGAAACAATGTGCGGGATGCACGTCGTCTGTTTGCATTAACTCGCTATGAAAAAGAACAGTACTCACTTCTCTTGCTGTTTCATCACCTGAAGAAATAATTGCAACCCGTTCTCCCATTGCTTCTTGGATGAGTGGTTGAAGCAATGGATAATGAGTACACCCTAAAATTAACGTATCAAGCGCTGTATTTTCAAAACGAGCCAACTGCTCCTCTACTATCGATTGTGCATGTTCACCTTCAAGACAATTTTGTTCCACAAGTGGAACAAACGGTTCACACGCATGACTGTAGATCTCGACAGCGTTATTAATACTGTGAAGGGCTTGTTCGTATACTTTACTTTTGATTGTACCTTTTGTACCTATGACACCGATCTTCTCATTTTCTGTTACTTTAATCGCACTTCTTGCTCCAGGGTGAACGACACCTACAACAGGGATGCTTACTTTTGTTTGAATGTCTTCAAGCGCGAAAGCAGTTGCAGTGTTACATGCAATGACAAGCATTTTAATATTTTTGTTTAATAGAAAATTTACCATTTGCCACGTATAATCAAGGACTTCTTGTTCCGGTCGAGAACCATAAGGACAGCGTTTCGTATCACCTACGTAAAGAATTGTTTCCTTCGGTAACTGTCTCATGATTTCTTTTGCAACTGTAAGTCCTCCAACACCTGAATCAATAACTCCAATTGGTCTGTTCAAAAAATCGCCTCTTAGCTATCATTTCTTTTTAACCCTATTGTCCTCTGTTTTTCAAATTGTTTCAAGCTTAAACAATTTGTCGCCATTACTGGCACAGAGAAAAGCTGGCCTTCATGGAAAGCCAGCTCTACTTAAATCTCTAATTCCCCAAGTCTTAAAAGTTCTACTACAGCTTGGGAGCGCCCCTTTACACCCAATTTTTGCATCGTGTTTGAAATGTGATTTCTAACCGTTTTTTCACTAATAAACAGCTCTTTCGCGATATCTCTCGTTGTTTTGTCCTGAACAAGTAGTTCAAATACTTCACGTTCTCTTTTTGTTAAAAGCGGTTTCGGTTGATAACGGTTCTTCAACTCATCCACCCTCCTTGCGCGGGCTTTAAGAACTGTTTTCATGTTAGAAACCGATTTAGTCTTAAACAGTATATGAAGGTATACAACCCTGTGTGAGCATTTCCCCAAGGGTTAACAAAAAAAAGAGGCATCTATGCCTCTTTTTCGTTTATAACTTATCGCTTCCGAAGAAGTCTTTAAACATTTGCAATGTCGTTGCTCTGTTCATTGACGCGATTGATGTCGTCAGTGGGATTCCTTTCGGACAAGACTGCACACAGTTTTGTGAGTTTCCACAGTCTTCAATTCCACCTTCTCCCATCAATGCATTTAATCGCTCTTCCTTATGCATCTCTCCTGTCGGATGCGTATTGTATAGGCGAACGAGTGAAAGAGCGAACGGTCCAATGAAATCTGAACGCTCGTTAACGTTCGGACACGCCTCAAGACAGACACCACAAGTCATACACTTCGATAACTCATATGCCCACTGTCTTTGTCTCTCAGGCATACGTGGTCCAGGACCAAGATCGTACGTTCCATCAATTGGAATCCATGCTTTAATCCGCTTCATCGCATCGAACATACGGCTTCGATCAATAATTAAATCACGTACAACAGGAAACGTGGCCATCGGCTCTAAGCGAATTGGTTGCTCAAGCTTATCAACGAGTGCCGTACAAGATTGCATTGCTTTGCCGTTAATCACCATTGAGCAGGCGCCACACACTTCCTCAAGACAGCTCATCTCCCACTGAACAGGAGTCGTTTTTTCCCCTTTTGCGTTGACCGGATTACGTCGGATTTCCATTAATGCAGAAATAACGTTCATACCTGGTCGATACGGAATTTTGAACTCTTCTTGGTAAGGGGAAGACTCTTCAGTGTCTTTTCGAGTAATGATAAAGGTTATTAATCTTTCCTCACTCATTTTTTTCTTTCCCCCCTGCTACAGCATGTTTAGTCGTATAATCACGCTTACGTGGCTCAATTAATGAAAGATCAACGTCTTCATATTCAAAATCAGGTGTGTTTTTCTCTGCGTTAAAGATTGCTTTTGTTGTTTTCAACCACTCATCATCATTACGCTCAGGGAATTCCGGCTTATAGTGTGCACCGCGGCTTTCATCACGGTTATAAGCGCCCAATGTAATGACGCGAGCCAGCTGAAGCATATTCCAAAGTTGACGCGTAAAGAATGTACTTTGGTTACTCCATTTTGCTGTATCATTAATGTTGATTTTTTTGTATCGTTCCATTAATTCTTGGATTTTTGCATCTGTTTCGAGAAGCTTGTCATTCTCACGAACGACCGTAACATTGTCTGTCATCCATTCCCCAAGTTCTCTATGCAATTGGAACGCATTTTCCGTACCATCCATCGCAACGATGTTGTCAAACTTTTCTTGTTCCATTTTTTCATGACGATCAAATAATTCTGTTGACACATCTTCACTAGCCTGTTCAAGTCCACTCATGTATTCAATTGCATTTGGACCTGCAACCATTCCACCGTAAATGGCAGATAATAATGAATTTGCTCCAAGTCGGTTTGCACCATGTTGTGAATAATCACATTCCCCAGCGGCGAACAAACCTTGAATGTTCGTCATCTGGTTGTAATCGACCCACAATCCACCCATTGAGTAGTGAACAGCTGGGAAGATTCTCATTGGAACTTTACGCGGGTCATCCCCGACAAATTTTTCATAAATTTCGATAATCCCGCCTAATTTTATATCAAGTTCACGCGGATCTTTATGTGATAAATCAAGGTAAACCATGTTTTCGCCATTTATTCCAAGTTTCTGATTGACACAAACGTCAAAAATTTCTCTCGTTGCAATATCACGCGGTACGAGATTTCCGTAGGCAGGATATTTTTCCTCTAGGAAATACCATGGTTTTCCATCCTTATACGTCCAAACTCGTCCACCTTCACCACGAGCTGATTCACTCATGAGACGAAGCTTATCATCGCCCGGAATCGCAGTCGGATGAATTTGGATAAACTCACCATTCGCATAGTACGCCCCTTGTTGATAAAGCGCTGCTGCTGCTGATCCAGTATTGATAACAGAGTTTGTTGACTTACCAAAAATAATTCCTGGACCCCCCGTCGCCATAATGACAGCATCTCCAGAAAAAGCTTTAATTTCTGACGTTGTCATATCTTGAGCAACGATGCCTCGACATACTTCGTCATCATCAATAACAGCAGACAAAAACTCCCAATTTTCATATTTTGTAACGAGCCCTGCTACCTCATGACGGCGCACTTGTTCATCTAGCGCATATAACAATTGTTGACCTGTCGTTGCTCCAGCAAATGCAGTCCGGTGATGCTGAGTACCACCGAATCTACGGAAGTCGAGCAAACCTTCTGGTGTTCGGTTAAACATAACACCCATACGATCCATTAAATGAATAATCCCTGGCGCCGCTTCACACATTGCTTTAACGGGCGGTTGGTTTGCTAAAAAGTCACCACCATAGATAGTATCGTCAAAGTGAATCCATGGCGAGTCACCTTCACCCTTTGTATTAACAGCACCATTTATGCCACCTTGTGCACAAACAGAGTGTGAGCGTTTGACAGGTACGACAGAAAATAAATCGACGTTTACACCAGCTTCAGCAACTTTTATCGCTGCCATTAAACCAGCTAAGCCACCGCCGACAATGATTACATTTCCTTTGCTCATTATGTCAGCCCCCTTCGAACTTCAGTTAAGTTTAAACGAATGCAAATATTGCTCTTACACCAATGAAAGACAAAACGATAAAAACAATGATAGTAATATACGTAAAAATTTGTTGTGAGCGTGGCGTAACCGTGAAACCGAAACTGACACTGAAAGACCACAAACCATTTGAAAAATGGAAGATTACTGTAATAACGCCGATGATATAAAATGTTAACCAGCCTGGATTTGTCAAAATGTTATGCATCATATCGTAATCCACAACATGTCCAAGCACGACTTGTATACGTGTTTGCCATATGTGCCATGCAATAAAAATTAAAGCAATGACTCCGGATATGCGCTGCAACATAAACATTACGTTACGGAAAAACCCATATCGCTTCACATTATTTTTTGCTTGAAACGCTATGTAAACCCCGTAGATTCCATGAAAAATAAGTGGAATGTAAATAATTAACCACTCAAGTACGTATAGATAAGGTAAGTTCGAAATAAAACCTGCTGCAGTGTTAAACACTTCAGGCCCTCTTGTTGCAAGGTAGTTAACCGTTAAATGCTGTAACAAAAAAACCCCAAGCGGAATAACGCCCAGCAAGGAATGTAGCCTGCGACTAGCAAAATCTCGACTTGCAGTCATACGTAATTTGCCCCCTTTGTTGTACATTAGATTTTTTTTGTAAAATACTCTCTCGTCGGCTTATCATAGCTCTCTCCACTACCATGATTTGTCATAAAAATATAACAAGTTTATTGTAACCCCATGGACTAATAGCGTCAAGGTGACACATTAGCCATTTCCATTTCTAAAGGCTACCTTTATAATAGTGTTAGTCATAAAGGGGGCAATTATTTATGAATGAATTAAAAGATAAGCTCGAGCAAGATGTTCAATCATCTTTTGCTTATACACTGTTGCGAAATGATCTTTTGCCAGAACTGCTTGGCAAAGAAGAGCGCTCCATTCTCTATTGGGCTGGAAAACATTTAGCTAGAAAATATCCATTAGATAACCTAGAAGAAATCTGTGACTTTTTTAATAAAGCTTCGTGGGGACGGTTATCGATTACAAAAGAAAAGAAAAATAAAATTGTTTTCCATCTCGTTCCTCATGATAATCCACCAGAACATTTTCAGCTTGAAGCGGGATTTTTAGCAGCACAGTTTGAAGCAATAAATGACTGTGTCACTGAAACGTTTGAGCAAATTAAAAGAAGGCATGTCGAATTTACAGTTGAGTCAAACCCGAAAACATCGGTATAAGTGTGCATTGTTGCACACTTATTCTATATTCTTAGTTGGTTGAACTTTCTTCTTGTAAATGTTCGATTAAGTTTTGGGCGACTTGCTTTGGCATACCTGCTTCAATAAATTGTTCTTCTGTTGCATCTCGCATATTTTTCACTGAGCCAAAGTGTGTAAGCAATCTTTTTTTGCGCTGTGGCCCTACTCCTGGCACGTCATCAAGAACTGATTTAATCATTGATTTTCCACGTAGGTTCCGATGAAATGAAATAGCAAATCGATGAACTTCATCTTGGATACGTTGAAGCAAATAAAATTCTTGACTGTTCCTTTTCATTTTTACTTTTAATGGCGGATCTCCCATTATGAGATGCGAGGAGCGGTGATTTTCATCTTTTACTAGACCAGCTATCGGTATAGATAGCCCGAGTTCATTTTCTAAAACATCTTGAGCCGAAGACATTTGTCCTTTACCACCGTCAATTATAATTAAATCTGGGAGCGGACTGTTTTCTTTTAGTAAACGAGAATATCTTCTTCTAACGACTTCGCGCATGGACGCATAATCATCGGGTCCTTCGACCGTTCTGATCTTGTATTTCCGATATTCTTTTTTATCTGCTTTTCCATCAGTAAACACGACCATCGCTGAGACTGCATCCGTTCCTTGAATATTTGAATTATCAAAGGCTTCGATTCGATTCGGTGTTGCAATGTGAAGAAGTTCACCTAATCGTTCTATCGCTTTAATCGTCCGCTTTTCGTCCCTTTCTATAAGGGAAAATTTGTCTTGTAAGGCGAGCGTTGCATTTTTATTTGCAAGTGAGACGAGATTTTTCTTTTTACCTATTTGCGGTTGATATACGCGAGCTTGCAATAATTCGCTCACTAGTTCCTTATCAATCGATTTTGGAACATACACCTCTTTCGGAATCGGATGGTGCTTCTGAAGATAGAAGCTTCCAATAAATGTCAAAAAGTCTTCCTCCGCTACATTGTAAAAAGGAAAAAGCGATACTTCTCGCTCAATTAGTTTTCCTTGGCGTATAAAGAAGACTTGTATACACATCCAGCCTTTATCATAAGCGAAGCCAAAAATGTCACAATCTGTCGCTTCGTTCAACGATATTTTTTGTTTTTCCATTATTTTTTCGATGTGCAAGATTTGATCCCGATATTCTTTCGCTTGCTCATAATTCATTTCTTCAGAGGCGTTCAGCATTTTTTCTTGTAGTGACTGCTTCACTTCCTGATAATCTCCTCTTAAAAAGCGAGTAATCCCAGTAACAAGCTTTTCTGTTTCTTCCTTCTGCACATCAAAAACACAAGGTGCTAAACATTGCCCAATATGATAATAAAGGCAAACCTCTTTCGGCAATGTCTTACATTTTCTAAGCGGAAAAATTCGGTCTAGAAGTTTTTTAGTTTCCTGGGCAGCATAAGCGTTTGGGTATGGGCCAAAATATTTGGCTTTATCTTTTTTTAGCCTCCTTGTAATGATAAGGCGGGGATGCTTTTCATTTGTAATTTTAATATATGGATAGCTTTTGTCGTCCTTTAACATGACGTTATATTTCGGGTCATGTTGTTTAATTAAATTTAATTCTAATAATAAAGCATCAAGATCCGATGCCGTAACAATATATTCAAAATCAGTAATTTCACTGACTAATCTTTGCGTTTTTCGATCATGCGATCCTGAAAAATAAGAGCGTACACGACTTTTCAAATTTTTTGCTTTGCCAACATAAATTACTTCACCGGATTGATCTTTCATTAAATAACAGCCTGAATGATCTGGCAAAATTTCCAATTTTGTTTTTAATGACATCGTTCCGTCATTCCTTTTTCAAATCTAAATCTCGTTTTAAAAAGCTGTTTTCTAAAGATTATTGACACAAAATGTATAAACTGTGCGGTAATTAGAGCGGTAAAACCGCTTCGGCAGAATACTTCGCTTTCCATGGGCACGGCCTCAGCTTCTTCAGAAGCAAAAAGCGCTTCTTCAGGGATCTTCGGACTCGTGCTTTTCCCATAGGAGTCTGCGTATTCTGCCTCCGCTAACTAGCTGTTTACTTTAAGAATGGAATCTAGAACAAGATGCCTTATTCTTATTTAAAAGCAGACTTGCCTTCAGGCATAATAATTTATTTCATTATTTTTTGAACCCTACATTTGTTGATTGTAGTGGAGGGCAATCGACTCCTGCGGGAAAAGCAACAGCTGAAAATCCCGCAGGTCGATGAAATCGTCACGTCCTGTGACATCATCGACACTTGCACGTCCTGTGCTTCGAAAGCCGTACTTTGCTTCCGAGGCAGGTTAAGGACGCGACGTTCGAGACACCCAAGGATTTTTCAAGATGTATTGTTCCCAGTTTACTCTCAGTACAGTCTACTCGGCGAAGCATTGTTTGGGTCCTGCGAAACACAGGATGTGTGAGTGCCACCGTTCTCACAGGACGTGAGGTTTTTAGGTGGCGTACTAAATTTCTGCACTCGTACGTCCTGTACTTCGGAGTTGAAGCGTTGCCCGCGGAAAGCGACTGCCCGGAGCGAAAATCAACAGATCA
>DKGN01000192.1 GCA_002453275.1 Caryophanales bacterium UBA6769 | reverse complement strand
TACAAAACTTAATTCCAATTAATTATTTGGATACAACGGCGATGGCAGCACCAGTTGTTGGTATCGTTGCTACGATTATCGTTATTCCATTTGGATTGTGGTGGTTACGTCGAGAAGATCGTAAATATCAAGCAAAGAATTTAGGTTATGAAGAGACAAAAGGGGACGATACGTTTCAAGGAGAAAACAAAGAATCGTATCCATCTTTTATTGTAAGTATTATTCCATCTATTGTTTTATTAATCTTGTTAAATGTCGTTAAAATTAGTATTGAATTGTCGCTAGCTTTGGCAGTGATTACTGCGGGAGTTATTTTATTTAGAAGATTAGATACCCCGATGAAGACGTTTAATGTCGGTGCTATGAATGTGGCTGCTCCAATCTTAAATACGAGTGCAGTCGTTGGCTTTGGTAGTGTCGTTTCGGCAACGGTTGGGTTCGAAATGATGCAAAATGCAATACTCAGCATCCCAGGACATCCGTTAATCTCTTTTGCAGTAGCAACGAATATTATTGTTGGGATTACAGGTTCAGCTTCCGGTGGATTAGGGATTGCACTTGATACTTTAGGCGAACATTATGCAACGCAAGTAAACCCAGAGGCACTACATCGAATCGCGGCGATAAGCTCTGGTGGTTTAGATTCGTTGCCACACAATGGTGCGGTTGTGACTGGATTGACGGTTGCAGGCTTAACACATAAAGAAGGTTATAAACCGGTATTTTGGATTTGTTGTATTGCACCTATCGTGGCCTTAGTTGGAGCTTTGATTGCTGCATTTATAATTTACGGTTAATTGAAGACAGCGATTGATGAAAAAATATCGAGCGGGAATCTTCCACGAATGATTACCCGCTCTCCTATAAAAAGAAGAGGGGCTGATTACATGGTTGTCAAAGAGGGTCAGTTACTTTGGAAGCCAACATCAGAAGTCAAGCAGGATGCGAATCTTACGAAGTATATGAATTGGTTAGAGGAAACGAAAAATGTATCTCATCGTTCCTTTCAGGATTTATGGGATTGGTCAACTAACGATATGGAAGATTACTGGGAATCCATTTGGGAATATTTTGAAGTGAAAGCTTATACACCTTATGAAACAGTGTTAAGAAATAATCAGCTGCCAGGGGCCGAGTGGTTTCCTGGAGCAACGTTAAATTATGCAGAACATATTTTACGTCATGCAAAACAGGATAAAACAGCAATTTATTATAAATCAGAAGACCGACCATTGAAGGAGATGACCTGGAAGGAAATAACGGAGAAGACAGCTTCTGTGGCAGCGTATTTAAAAAGTGTTGGTGTCAAGCGTGGGGATCGTGTCGTTGCCTATATGCCAAACATTCCTGAGACAATTATTGCTTTTCTAGCAACGGCGAGTATTGGTGCCATTTGGTCTAGTTGTGCACCGGAATTTGGTGTCGGCAGTACGCTTGGACGATTTCAGCAAATTGAACCAAAAATTTTATTTACTGTTGATGGCTATCGCTATAATGGAAAAGCGAATCCTCGAATGGACATTGTAGAGAAGCTCGAGCAAAGCCTTCCAACTGTAGAACAAGTTGTTGTTCTTCCATACTTAGAGGACGACCCGGACACACGCAATTTAAAAAATTCAATTCGCTGGGAAGAAGTGTTGACGTACTCTGATGAATTAACCTTTACACCTGTCCCTTTTGAACATCCTTTATGGATTTTATATTCTTCAGGAACTACTGGTTTACCAAAGGCGATTGTTCAAGGTCATGGTGGAATTTTACTTGCACATTATTCACTTAACTTGCAATCGAATGTTACAGCAGATGATCGCTTTTTCTGGTATACGACGACGGGTTGGATGATGTGGAATATTATCGTAGGTGTTATGACGACTGGTGCTTCAGTCGTATTATATGATGGAAGTCCAGGCTATCCAGACTTAGACGTACTTTGGCGCTTAGCGGAAGAGACGAAGTTAACTGCTTTTGGTACGAGTCCCGCCTTTATTTTAGATTGTATGAAAGCTGATATGAAGCCGAAAGAAATGTATGATTTATCGCATTTAAAAACATTTTCTTACACTGGGGCCCCGTTATCTCCAGAAGGTTTCAAATGGGTATATGATGAAGTGAAAAGCGATGTCCGCTTAGCACCTAGCAGTGGTGGGACGGATATATGTGCTGGGATTGTCAGTGGTTCACCAATTTTGCCCGTTTATGCAGGGGAGATTCCTGGTCGCAACCTTGGTGTTGCGGTTTATGCCTATAATGAAAATGCAGAGCCGGTTACAGATGAAGTAGGCGAGTTAGTCATAACAAAACCATTCCCGTCCATGCCCCTCTTTTTCTGGAATGACAAAGACAATGAACGTTATATGGAAAGTTATTTTGACTATTTCCCTGGGGTGTGGAGACATGGTGACTTGATTAAAATAACGAGTCGAGGAAGTGCGATTATTTACGGACGATCCGACGCTACGATTAATCGTATGGGTGTGCGAAGTGGCTCTAGTGAAATTTATAATGCGGTTGAAGGAGTCTCAGAAGTACTCGATAGTCTAATCGTTGACTTGAGTGGTTACTTCCATGAGCCGTATATGCCGTTATTTATCGTCTTACGTGAAGGAGTTACACTAACGGATTCCTTAAAGGATAAAATTAATAAGAAAATTCGTAGCGAAGTTTCTCCTCGTCATATTCCGGATGATATTTTCGCGATTCAGGAAGTGCCAAGAACATTGACAGGTAAGAAAATGGAAATTCCTGTTCGGAAAATATTGCTCGGTACGCCCGTAGAAAAGGCGGCAAGTGTTGATGCGATGAGCAATCCTAATGCGATTGATTATTTTGTTGATTTGGCGAAGACTGATCGTTTCGTAAAGAATTCCGCTACGTAATTAGGACATCATTGTTCTTCTGTAAAGACTTATAGATTTTAAAATTCTAAAAAGACCGCTTCACGTTTCTAATTTTTCGTGAGTGGTCTTTGTTTTGACGAGGTTTTGACAGTTTTCATAAGTAGTCAATTAAACTGGCACATAAGTATAGCTTTTTTGCTCATTTTATGTTTGCTATAATACAACGTAACCACTCCCAAACCTTATGGAAAACTTTGGATTATGGGGTAAGTGGTTTTTTCATTTTTATAATACTAGAAAGAAATAACTGAGTAGAGAGTTTGGAGTGAAACTCATGAGTCATCAGGAACATATAAAATCAAATCCAACTGTGCGAAAATCAGCAGTTTGGGTCCTTGTTGTCGGCATTATTTTTGTCGCTATTAATATGCGGTCTTCGTTAACTTCTGTCGGTCCTTTAGTTGGTCTCCTCCGAGATGATCTGCATATATCGAATACAATGGCAGGCATGATTACGACTTTACCTTTGCTAGCTTTTGCATTTTTTTCTCCGATTGTACCGAAGTTAGCACGAAGATACGGTATAGAAGTCGTTATATTTCTTTCGCTTATATTTCTTACGCTTGGGATTGCTTTGCGCTCTTTATTCGGAAGCGGCACATTATATATCGGTACGGCTATGCTTGGACTGGCCATTGCCGTTGCGAATGTGTTATTGCCTAGTCTAATTAAAGAGAAGTTCCCTACCCGAATTGGACTAATGACGGGTGTCTATTCAATTTCAATGAATTTATTAGGCGCCATCGCCTCTGGGGTTAGTATTCCTATAGCGATTGGATTAGGCTTTGGATGGCGAGGAGCTTTTGGTATTTGGGGTGTGCTTAGTTTTATATCTATTTTATTTTGGTTGCCACAAATGAGAGCCCGCAAGCGAGAGCGAGAGAATATACATCAAGAAGCGACTAGCGAGAGGAATCACGTAAATCTCTGGCGTTCTAAGCTGGCGTGGCAAGTGACATTGTTTATGGGGCTGCAGTCAATGGTGTTCTATGTATTGATCGCATGGCTCCCGGAAATTTTAAAGCATCAAGGAGTCAGTGTCGATGAATCGGGTTGGTTGCTTTCGATTATGCAATTAGCATTACTACCTGTAACATTTCTTGTGCCAATCATTGCAGGGCGGATGGCGAATCAACGTCTGTTAGTTATCATTACGACGATGTTGTATTTCATTGGGTTTCTCGGATTGCTTTATGGAAGCTCCCAACTCCTCGTGTTATGGATCATTGTCATTGGTATAGGGATTGGCTTTGCTTTTAGTTTATCTATGATGTTCTTCGGCTTGCGTACTGAAACGGCCCAACAGGCTGCCGAGCTGTCTGGTATGGCGCAATCGATCGGTTATCTGCTTGCAGCAATTGGCCCAACACTCTTCGGATATTTGTATGATGTTACGAATAGCTGGACGATTCCACTTCTTGCTTTAGTTGGGGCTGCTACTTTAATCTTAATCTTCGGTTTCGGGGCAGCTACAGATCGGTATGTAGAGTCGAGCAAGTAGTAGAATGAAAGGATGATCATCATGTTCAATAAAGTTCTTGTTGCGATTGATGAAGATGAGATGAGTCAAAAAGTAATCGAAGCGACGTTAAGCATCGTTAAAAAAAGTGTGGACGCTCATATTACGTTGGTGAATGTGAGCAAGGACAATGTCGCGGGCTGCTTAATGTACGTTCCAAAAGACTTCTTAGAAGTTGCTTTAAAAAAGGTAGAGCAAGCAAGTGTAGAAACGTTAGAAAAAGCTAAATCCAACCTACTGTCTAGCGAAGAAGTCTCTATTGATACTGTCAATCTAAAAGGTGATCCTGCTCAGCAAATTTTAGAGTATACGCAAGCACATGAACACGATTTAATTATTATTGGAAGTCGGGGGTTGAGTGGAATGAAGGGCGTTATGCTTGGTAGTGTTAGCCACAAAGTTTCACAACTTTCCACTTGTCCTGTATTGATTGTGCATTGATTTTTACAGAGTGGCTATTACTAACTTCATGCTGCCTAAACAAACAAAGACGAAATCTTATTTGACATTAAAGTTAAGTACCTTATACTAGTTTACTAACTATAAAAGTTAAGAATTCTGATTACCTTTTTTATCTTAATAACTGAGAGTAAGATTAAGAAAACTACAGGAGGAAGATAATTTTTATGTTTAAATTGAGTCGTGTCATGGGTTTCACTATTTTGTTGTCATTCGCCCTAATTTTAGTTGCATGTGGCGATGGAGCAGGAGAGGAACCTAAACCCTCGGGGAATAGTGAAGGTAGCTTAGAACTTGGTCAAACAGATTTAAAAGTTCCATATGTTCCTTGGGCGAGAGAGGTCATCTCAACTCAAATATTAGCTCTTTTACTTGAAGACATTGGATATAATTTAGAAGTTTCTCAAGTAGAAGCGAGTGCGATGTTTGCAAGTGTAGCTGACGGGACAGCTGACTTTTTCACGGGCGGTTCACTACCGATAGTCCATGCAAATTACTGGGAAGAATATGAAGAGAACCTAGTGCAAGCGAGCCAAGCTCTTGATAAATCTCCAAATCGTCTTACAGTGCCGACATATATGGAAGATATAAATTCTATTGAAGACTTGAAAGATAATACTGAGCTGGGCGAAAGTGTTGATTGGAAAATTATTGGTATTGATCCAGGTGCAGGACTTATGCAAACGACAGAAGAAGCAATGAAGGAGTATGGCTTAGATAATTGGGAACTTGTGCAAAGTTCTGAGGCAGCGATGTTAGCTGAACTTCAAAAAGCGATAGAAAATGAAGAGCCTATCGTTGTACCTTTATGGCAACCTCATTGGATTTTTGGAGTTGAAGATTTGAAAATGCTAGAAGACCCTAAAGAGGTTTATGGTGGTGAAGGAGATCAAATCTATACGATAGCTCGGAAAGGGTTAGAAGAAGATGCCCCAGCCGCATACAAGCTATTAGAAAATTACTCGGAAACGTATGACATGATCGAGGAATTAATGATCCTTGTCCATAACGAAGGTCAAGATCCGAGAGAAGTGGCCCAACAATTTATCGAAGACAATCCAGAGCTTGTTGAAGAATGGACTGAAGGTATTAAGTAATTCACAAGCCACTTATAAACAACATATAAAAAAGGCATGAGCCCGGTAAAGATCCGCTCTCATGCCTTTTAATTTTGCCTTGTATGCAATTCCCTGTGAAGGGGTTGTTTACACCAGATAGGTGATCGCAATCGAGTATGGTAAGATGGCTTTGAAATTGATAAAGGCGACAATAGAATTGTAAATTGTTTAATTAGGGTGACGCTTATTGGTTTATTTATTTATGCTTATTTTACTCGTGTTCCCGGCTTGTTTGTACTTTGTTGTTACACTAAAGTTTGAGAAAGAACACCGGATTAGCACTTACTATCTAGTTACAGGAGTTGTTGTATTAATCGCAACGACTCTAGGTCATGTTTATTACTATAAGGTTCATAATTTAAATATTTTCCCATCAAAGGATTATATTAAGTTCTTTTTAGTTGTCCCATTACTTGGCCTTGTATTTGTTTCTTTTTTTCAATTTGTTTTTCGTTTTAAGAAAAAAGATAGTCGGTTATCTTTTAAATTTTACGCGTATTTATTTATTTTTATTGTTGTTTTTTTGAATTGGTTAATTCCGCTTGGACATAAATATTTGTATGTTGAGCGACTGGATAAGATGGAAGAGTTATTTGTAAAGAATGACGGTAGTAAAGTTGTGCAAGATGGCAATATCATGATAGCCCTTGTTAAATCAGCGTATGATCCACTGATGCGACCACGTTACCGAAGCCCAAGTCACTATGACACTTATTTTTATATTAAAAATGACGGAAACATGCCTTATCGGAGTAATATCTATCTAACGCTTTATAACGAAGGCAACGAGACATTTGAAATGAAGCTACTAGAAAATGTGGAAGTTGATCCTCATTCTACTGAACTAATGATTGAGGAAGAAAATGCCCTTACAAACGATAAATGGAGTCAACGTACTTTTGGGACAAAACAGAGAGTGGAATCATTTGATGCGTTAATAGCGCAATAGCAACTAAATTGGACATGAGCTTCTTAGAGAGTTAGAAAGGATGATATCGTGTCAGAAGTAAAAGATAAAATCATCTTAAAAGGACTGAAAGAAAATAATTTAAAGAATATAGATTTAACGTTAGCGAAGGAAAGAATTATTGTCTTTACAGGTCTTTCTGGTTCGGGAAAAAGCTCTGTTGTCTTTGATACATTAGCAACTGAAAGTAGAAGACAAATGACGTTAAATTATCCTCTTTATGTTAGAAATCAAATGCCACGATACGAAAGGCCTCACGCTGATCTCATGCGCAATTTAAGCCCAGTTGTTGTAGTTGAACAGCGCCGAATCGGAGGCCATTCACGCTCAACCGTTGGTACGTATATGGACATTAATCCGTTGCTTCGCCTTTTGTTCTCACGGATTGGAAAGCCACCGATACTTTCTGCGACTGATTTTTCGAGTCAAAGTTCCTTTGGTAGATGTCCAAAATGTAGTGGATTTGGGGAAGTCGTTACACCCGATCTCGATAAGCTCGTCGATTTTGATAAGTCACTTCGGGAGCATGCCGTGAAATTTAAGCCTTTATCGCCTGCTGGTTGGCAAGGGAGATGGATGATCACGGGTGGATTGTTTGATCCCGATCAACCGATCAAAGATTACCCCGAAGAAGAGTATCGCCTCTTTATCTACGGTCCCCCTGAAGGTGAAAAAGTCTATGCGCCGTTTCATACAAAGCACGGGCCCCAGCCTCACGAGTGGGATGGACTATTGCCTCGATTTACACGCTTGTATATTAATCGAGATGTTTCTAAGCTTAAGCAAGTATCTCAGAATGACGTCCTTGCTGTATCGACACGGTCGTCATGTCCAACCTGTCTAGGCTCAGGTCTAAATCCAAAGGTGTTAACATGTCGTATAAATGGGTTGAATATCGCAGAGTACGATCAACTGGAACTGACAGAATTACTAGAGGAATTAATGAGGATAAAAGAGCCTCTCGGGCAATCAATTGTACGACAAGCAATCCCGCATCTTCAACAGCTTGTTCATATGGGGTTAGGGTATTTGAGTTTATCAAGAAAAATGGGCACTCTCTCTGGTGGTGAAGCCCAAAGAGTAAAAATTGCTCGTCATCTCGGGAGCAGTCTTAACAACATGACATACATCTTCGACGAACCAACGGCAGGACTTCATCCAGAAGAAGTAGATCTGTTAATCCAGATACTGAAAAATATAAAAGCTCACCATAATACCGTCATCGTCATCGAGCATGATCTATCTGTTATAAAAGTAGCCGATGAAATCATCGAAATGGGACCAGGGGCAGGGGTTCATGGAGGAGAAGTCGTCTATCAAGGGAAATTAGACGGTCTCAAGCACTCTAAAGCTGCAACAACCTTGAATAACAAGCCAAACATTAACAAAAACCCACGGGAAATAAAGGATTACTTTACAATCGAAAGGGCGAATCACAATAATTTAAAAAATATAAACGTTACGATACCTAAGCATGTCCTCGTTTCTATATGCGGAGTTTCGGGTTCAGGAAAAAGTTCTTTAATGTTGGAAGCATTTCCCGAACGATATCCGGAAACAATCATGGTAGGACAGGACAGAATAGGTATCTCTACCCGTTCAACATTAGCAACTTATATGGGGATTATGGATGATGTTCGCTCAATATTTTCAAAAGAAACGGGACAACCAGCGGGCTTGTTCAGCTTTAATTCTTTAGGCGCGTGCCCTGTTTGTAAAGGAAAAGGAGTGACAACTCCTGATGTAGCCTTTGCAGATCCAGTGACAATCCGTTGTGAAGCATGCGATGGAACGAGATATTCAGATGAAGCGCTAGCCTATCAACATGCTGGGAAAAATATAGTAGAGGTTTTAACTTTAACGATAGACGAGGCAACGAATTACTTTAACATATCAAAAATCTTAAAAAGGGTGAACACACTCATCGATGTTGGGTTAGGGTACCTTACGTTAGGTCAGACAACGAGCTCATTAAGCGGTGGAGAAGTTCAGCGTCTAAAGCTTGCGAGCCACTTACAAAAAGAAGGACAAATTTATTTATTAGACGAACCATCGTTAGGCTTGCATGCAAAAGATAATGGTAAACTTTTAGATGTTTTTCAAAATCTCGTAAACAGAGGGAATTCTGTTATCATCATCGAGCATAATTTAGATTTTATAGCGGCAAGCGATTATGTAATCGAATTAGGGCCAGGTGGAGGAAGAGAAGGTGGACAGATTATTTTTGCAGGCACGCCATCTGAAATGCTACGTACACAAACTTTGACGGCAAAATGGTTAAAGTGAATATCCTCATCGTTTAGCTATAAGAAGGAAATAAGAGAGAAATCCTACGTATCAAGGGTTTCTTTTTTGATGAAGAAAATGGAGCAAGCAGGCTCCGTTTTGAGCAAAAAACAAGACCGTCCGTGAAGCACATGAATCACACTTCAAATTCAGCGACACTATTCAGTTAAGGTGCAACGGTTTTTTGACAATTTACTAGAAGTAATTTATGTTACGTGGAGCGACATATATTGCCAAGAAAGGATAAATAATGAAAAAATTTACACCTGTGCTAATCATTTCAGTTTGTATAACGTTTATCTTTATTTTATGGGGAGCGATTTTCCCAGACAATTTAGAAAGTGCTTCGACAACTGCACAAACCTTTTTACAAGAAAGATTTGGTTGGTTTTATTTAATTTCAGCAAGTGTTATTTTATTGTTCGTTGTTTTTCTCGCTTTCTCAAAATATGGGAATATTAAGTTGGGAAAAGATGACGATGAACCTGAGTACAGTACGTTCAGTTGGTTTGCGATGTTATTTAGTGCTGGTATGGGCATAGGGCTTGTTTTTTGGGGGATTGCGGAACCCGTATCTCACTTTTTTGTGCCACCGCATGGCGATGCAGAAACTGCTGAAGCGGCCAAACATGCAATTCGCTATTCGTTTTTTCATTGGGGCTTACACCCATGGGCCATTTATGCTCTCATCGCTCTGACTCTCGCTTATTTTAAATTTAGAAAAGACGCACCTGGAACGATAAGTGCGACATTTCAACCTTTATTAGGTGAGCGGGTAAAAGGGCCAATCGGCAAGACGATTGATATTATTGCTGTTTTCGCAACTGTTTTTGGTGTGGCTACATCTCTTGGACTTGGTGCTGTTCAAATCAATGGTGGTTTATCCTTTTTGAATAACAGCATCCCGAATAGCTTCAGTACTCAAATAGTCATTATTATTGGTGTGACAATTTTATTTATGCTGTCTGTCATTTCAGGAATTGGGAGAGGGATTAAATGGCTTAGTAATACGAATATTGTGTTTGCTATTTTACTCATGTTCTTCTTTCTATTCATGGGGCCGACGACTTTTTTACTTAACTTATTTACAACGACGATTGGAAGCTACATAGAATATTTGCCGGAAATGAGCTTTCGGTTATCGCCTTTTAGTGAATCAGGCGGGCAATGGGTGCAAGACTGGACGATATTTTATTGGGCTTGGTGGATTGCTTGGTCCCCGTTCGTCGGTACGTTTATTGCACGAGTTTCCAAGGGGAGGACCATTAGAGAGTTTATCATTGGGGTATTAGCTGTTCCAACGGTGTTCGGTGCCCTTTGGTTTTCTGTTTTCGGTGGAACTGGAATTCATATGGAGATGTTTAGTGACACGAGTATATGGCAAGCGATGGGTGAAGGGGATTTTACCGAAAATGCTC
>DKGN01000197.1 GCA_002453275.1 Caryophanales bacterium UBA6769 | reverse complement strand
TTCGTGATTTATTCGAAAATGCAAAAAAGAACGCGCCATGCATGATTTTTATAGATGAAATTGATGCTGTTGGACGTCAGCGTGGAGCTGGACTTGGTGGAGGTCACGATGAACGTGAGCAAACACTGAACCAATTGCTCGTTGAGATGGACGGTTTTGATGCAAATGAAGGAATTATTATCATTGCAGCAACGAACCGACCAGATATTTTAGACCCTGCATTGTTAAGGCCAGGTCGTTTTGATCGACAAATTCCTGTCGGCCGCCCTGACGTAAAGGGTCGTGAAGCTGTACTTAAAGTTCATGCGAGAAACAAACCACTTGCAGATGAAGTAAAGCTTGAAACAATTGCAATGCGAACACCTGGCTTTTCAGGAGCAGACTTGGAGAACCTATTGAATGAAGCAGCTCTAGTAGCAGCAAGATTCAATAAAAAGGAAATTGACATGGACGACATTGATGAAGCAACAGACCGTGTCATAGCAGGTCCGGCTAAGAAAAGTCGTGTGATTTCAGAAAAAGAAAAGAATATTGTCGCGTATCATGAAGCAGGTCATACAGTCATTGGGATGACACTTGATAATGCAGATGTTGTACATAAAGTAACGATTGTCCCTCGTGGGCAAGCTGGTGGTTATGCGGTGACACTTCCGAAAGAGGACCGTTATTTTATGACAAAACCAGAGCTGATTGACAAGATTATCGGTCTTCTCGGGGGACGGGTTGCTGAAGAAATCACTTTTAATGAAGTAAGTACAGGCGCAAGTAACGACTTCCAACGTGTCACAGACATGGCACGACGCATGGTTACTGAATTTGGAATGAGTGAAAAGCTCGGACCGATGCAATTTGGAACTGGCCAAGGTAGTCAAGTGTTCCTCGGTCGTGACATTCAAAGTGAACAAAATTACAGTGATGAGTTCGCACGTCTCATTGACTTAGAAGTCCAAAAAATTATTAATGAAGCGTACGATCGATGTAAAGAAATTTTACTTGAAAATCAAGATAAGCTTAATTTGATAGCGGAGACGCTAAAAGAAGTTGAAACGCTTGATGCTGATCAGTTGAGATCGTTAATGGACCACGGCAAATTGCCTGAACGTCCCGAAACTGTGGAAACAGAAAAAGCAACAGAGGACGTAAAAGTAAACATTAACAAGAAAAAAACTGAGGAAGAACCGGAAAAAAGTGAAGAAGAAAAGTCGGAAAATGACGATGAACGTGAATAAGGAAAAAGATGTCTTGTAAAAGACATCTTTTTTTTTGGATCTATGTAGTATACACTATTCAAAGATAGCGAAAATGTTTTATTTACATTTGTGGATGGGGTGAGAAGGGAAAATGATATTTGTCCTTGATGTAGGGAATACAAATATAGTGTTAGGTGTTTTTAAAGAAGATAAACTTTACCAACATTGGCGAATTGGAACGAGCCAATTAAAAACAGAAGATGAATATGCCATGATTATAAAGGAACTGTTTCATAATGAAGGGATAACTTTTAAAGATATTTCTGGAATTATCATTTCATCAGTTGTTCCACCAATAATGTCATCATTAGAATTAATGTGTGAGAAATATTTTCATGTTCATCCGTTGATCATTGGACCAGGCATAAAAACAGGGCTCGACATAAAATATGAAAACCCGCGTGAAGTAGGAGCAGACCGAATTGTCAATGCTGTGGCGGCGATTGACGTTTATGATTGCCCGCTTATTATTGTGGATTTCGGGACAGCAACGACGTTTTGTTATGTCAATGAAAAAAAACATTACATGGGTGGAGTAATTGCACCAGGTATTAACATATCGACTGAGGCATTATTTAAGTATGCTTCAAAGCTACCTCGCATTGAAATAACAAAGCCAGATTTAGTCGTTGGTCGAAACACAGTAAGTGCAATGCAGGCAGGTATCTTTTATGGGTATGTTGGACAAGTAGAAGGAATTGTCAATGGAATAATTGATCAATTCCAAACCGAGCCAAAGGTCATCGCAACAGGTGGACTCGCGCCGCTCATCGCTCAAGGGACAAATATTATTGATCATGTTGATCCATTTTTAACGTTAAAAGGACTTTATAAAATATATATGAAAAACATGTAATAGAAAGGATACGTTCGATGTCTGATTATTTAGTACGAGCGCTTGCATATAATGACCAAATTCGTGCGTACGCAATTAGTTCAACGGAGCTTGTTTCAGAAGCACAAAAACGGCATGATACATGGCCGACAGCTTCAGCCGCGTTAGGACGCGCATTAACAGCAACAACAATGATGGGCGCTACATTAAAAGGAAACGATAAAATCACAGTTAAAATTGAAGGCAATGGTCCGCTTGGTGTATTAATTATTGATGCGAATGCCCAAGGTGAGGCGAGGGGATACGTGACGAACCCCCATGTCCATTTTGATTTAAATCAAAATGGAAAGTTAGACGTTGCTCGCGCAGTTGGAACGGAAGGTTTTTTATCCGTTGTGAAGGATCTTGGCTTAAAAGATATGTTTACTGGCCAAGTTCCGATCGTGTCTGGAGAGCTCGGCGAAGATTTTACTTATTATTATGCAGTCTCAGAACAACTGCCATCGTCAGTCGGTGTCGGTGTACTTGTAAATCCGGATAACAGTATATTAGCTGCGGGTGGTTTTCTTATTCAAGTACTCCCTGGGGCTGATGAAGAGACGATTTCTAAATTAGAAAACAGGCTGAAAACAATTTCGCCCATATCCAACATGATTCATGAAGGGTTAACACCAGAAGAAATTTTATATACAATTTTAGATAAACAAAATGTGAAAATATTAGATACGTTACCTGTTTCTTTTTCCTGTCATTGCTCATACGAAAGAACAGAGCAAGCGATTATTGGTCTAGGAAAAGAAGAAATCCGTGCAATCATTGATGAGGATGGACAGGCTGAGACAGTGTGTCACTTTTGTAATCAAAAGTATTATTTTGATCAAGGACAACTTGAAGAGCTATTTGAACAGAGCAAAAAATGAAAAAAACGATATTGACAGAAATCTACCATTTTGCTAAAGTTAATCTTAATAAATCCAATAACTATACTTGGGATTAAGGAGTGAGCAAAGTGACGGTTGTAAATTCGATTGTTGATTTAATTGGTAATACCCCAATCGTAAAGTTAAACCATTTACCTGGTGAAAATGATGCTGATGTTTATTTGAAACTTGAATACATGAATCCAGGGAGCAGTGTAAAGGATCGGATTGCCCTTGCGATGATCGAGGCCGCTGAAGAAAGTGGAAGGTTGAAAAAAGGTGACACTATCATTGAACCAACAAGTGGGAACACGGGGATTGGATTGGCAATGGTAGCTGCTGCCAAAGGTTACAAATCTATTCTTGTTATGCCGGATACGATGAGTATGGAACGTAGAAACTTATTGCGTGCTTACGGCGCAGAACTTATTTTAACGCCTGGTCCAGATGGAATGGGTGGTGCAATAAAGAAAGCAGAAGAGCTTTCTAACGCTAAAGGCTATTTTATGCCGCAACAATTTGAAAATGAAGCGAACCCAAAAATCCACCGTGAAACAACAGGCAAAGAAATTGTGCAACAAATGGACTCTCTCGATGCATTCATCTCAGGGATAGGAACAGGCGGAACGATTACAGGAGCCGGTGAAGTAATAAAGGAAAAATTTCCAAACGTAAACATTATCGCTGTTGAACCGAAAGATTCACCCGTTCTTTCAGAAGGTAAAAAAGGACCACATAAAATTCAGGGCATCGGTGCAGGCTTTGTTCCTAAAATTTTGGATACTGAAATATATAATGAAGTAGCTACAGTGACAAATGAAGATGCTTTTGAATATGCAAGGCGTGCCGCGAAGGAAGAAGGGATTCTTGGTGGAATCTCATCTGGTGCCGCTATTAAGGTTGCGCTTGATGAAGCGAAAAAGCTTGGAAAAGGCAAAAAAGTACTTGCAATAATTCCGAGTAACGGTGAACGTTACTTAAGCACTCCGTTGTATCAATTTGAAGAAGAATAGATTGAAAAGCTTTACCCTCCTTAGTGAGGGCTTTTTTTATTGTGAGAAATTGCGATATGAAACGTGAAGAATAAAAGTGAATCGTGTACAATAAGTGAAGATAAAAGCCATTTAGGTTTGCAGGCGAAAGGAAAATAATATGTATATTAGTGTAAATGGTGAGCTCGTCCTTAAAGAGGAAGCGCGTATTTCACCATTTGATCATGGTTACTTGTACGGGCTCGGTTTATTTGAAACAATGCGCACGTATAATCAACATCCTTTTCTTTTTGACGATCATATTGAACGATTAATGGACGGATTACATGTAGTTGGAATTGATATGGATCGTTCACGGGAGGAATTGCTAAGAGACATACAAACACTTTTACGTGCTAATCAATATGAAGATGCTTATATTCGTCTTAATGTGTCGGCGGGTGTTGAAGACGTTGGTTTACAAGCAGGTCTTTATTCACAGCCAACAACGATTATTTTTTTAAAGCCTTTATTGTCCTCACACGTGTTTCCTGAAAAGGACGCGTTTTTTCTAAAAATAAAACGGAACACTCCTGAGTCACCAACACGATTAAAATCGCACCATTTTCTTAACAATGTTTTAGCAAAACGTGAAATTGGAGATAACCCAAATGCAGAAGGGATTTTTCTAAATAGAGACGGTAATTTGGCTGAAGGGATTGTTTCCAATCTTTTTTGGATAAAAGATAGAATGGTTTATACACCGGCGCTTGAGACAGGTATATTGAATGGAATTACACGTCAATTTGTTTTAGCCCTTTTAAAAAGGCAAGACATCCAAATAAAAGAAGGCTTTTATGATGTTGAACACTTGCTACATGCTGATGAAGTATTTATGACAAACTCGGTGCAAGAAATTGTCCCATTTCGAACTGTCGAAAAAAAGCATTTCCCAGGAAATAATGGCGAAATAACAAAAATATTGATGAAAGACTACGCAACATTTCGTGACCAACTTTGGTCTATTCGAGAACTCGGAGTCAGGGGTTGAGACAATGCAGAAGATGTTAAGAATTAAAAACAAACAAATAAACTTGACTGAAAAAACACAAATTATGGGAATTTTAAACGTCACGCCTGACTCGTTTTCAGATGGGGGCCATTATACTCAACCTGAGGACGCTGTTAAGCATGCAAGGAGTTTAGTTCGAGACGGTGCAGATATGATCGATATTGGAGGAGAGTCAACGAG
>DKGN01000081.1 GCA_002453275.1 Caryophanales bacterium UBA6769 | reverse complement strand
CCGACAGGGATTGGTGTTGAATCAACTGTTGTGAAATGCACGGATGATGAAGTCATTGTATTACGACCCGGTGGGATTACGAGTGAACAATTAGAGGAAGTTGTCGGAAATATCGTTAGTCAGAATGGGACGGATGACAATCACAAACCTCAATCTCCAGGAATGAAGTATACGCACTACTCACCAAATGCTCCGGTTTATGTCATCCGGTCAGAGGCATCTATGCACAACATCATTGACAAAGAACGTAAGAAAGGCAAGCGCGTTGGTGTCTTAACGACAAGGGAAAATGTGGATAACTACAAAGCAGAGACGATTATCGCTTGTGGAGAACGAGCGGATCTAGCATCGGTCGCTGAACAATTGTATATGACATTACGCAAATTTGATGAAGCTAAGGTCGATGTCATCATTAGTGAATCGTTTCCAAAGGACGGAATCGGGGAAGCCATAATGAATCGACTTGAAAAAGCGGCGACGAAGTGTCTATAAAAAGGGAAATCTCACTCACTTGCTGTAGATTCCCCTTTTTTATGTGATTATTTTTCAATATACTCAAGAACCATATCCGCGGTAACGAGCTTGCGCTGAGGAGTAATGCCAATTTTAGCGAGCTCGTTCATTTTTTTTGTAATCTCATTGATACTTTCCGTCGAAAAAGCTTCGCCCGCTTTTGCCGTTTGAACGACAGCTTCAATTTCGGCTTCCCGTTGCTCCTCTAAGTGTAAAAAAGCTTTTACTGTTTCATGCTGATTATTTGCGTGTTTCGTGATGGCTTTGTGTACGCTCAATTTTATTCTCTCCTGTTCAAGTGGCATCTTTTCTTACCTAGTATAACAAAAGTGATGACTCGTCTATTTTCTTTTGTACATGCATAAGTAATAAGAGTGATGCTTTAGGGGGAGAGCGATGGACGCTACCTATCTCATTGGTGAATTCATCACAATTGGAACGATGGCCTTTGCCTTCTCTATGGATTCCTTTTCTTTAGGACTTGGGATGGGCATGCTACGCCTTACATTTAGAAGGATGGCACTTCTCTCTATTTTGTCAGGAGCGTTTCATGTAATCATGCCAACCTTGGGGATCTTATTAGGAAAAATTCTCTCCGACTATTTAGGAGACGTTGCACTTATTTTTAGTGGTTTCTTACTTTTATTTATCGGTGGTATGATGGTAAAATCGTTCTTTCAAGCAGGGCATGCAGGCTACGCCATTCCGCCGTACGGACTGGGCTTGTTTCTTTTCCCTATTATGGTGAGCCTTGATAGTGTTTCAGCTGGATTAAGCTTGGGTATATTTGGAGCAAGAGTTCTCATTACGATTATTTTATTTGGCCTGATTAGCACTTTGTTAACGTTAGCAGGCTTAATGCTCGGTCGAAAATTTCATCATATACTTGGTACGTTTAGTTTAGCAGTTGGAGGTGCTATTTTAATTGCTTTTGGCATAAAAATAATCGCCCCACTCATTACTTAAGACCTATAAACCCAAGAATAGATGTGTAAAAATTGTCAATTTTTCTCGTTTTTTGAGTGGAAGAAACAGTAGAAAATAGTGTAATATGAGCATAGATAGAGGAGGTTCCAACGTGAAAAAGGTACTTTTCATTTGTACAGGTAACACGTGCCGAAGTCCGATGGCTGAAGCCCTATTAAAAGAATATAAAAAGGAGATTTCAGTAAAGTCTGCCGGTCTATTAGCATTTGCGGGCGGACCAGCGAATGACCAAGCACTTCAAGTACTACAAGAAAAAGGGATTCAATTTCAACACGAATCACAACAACTTAATGCGGAGCTAGTCGAGTGGGCCGATGTGATCTTAACGATGACAGAACAGCATAAGCTACACGTAGAAGCGGATTTCCCACATGCTACAAACAAAGTACATACATTGAAGCAGTTTGTAAATGAAGCGGGCTCCCCAGATGTTGTAGATCCTTTTGGGGGAACAGTTGAAATCTATCGCAGTACACTAGTTGAACTTAAAGCACTTGTGGACAAGCTTATCGAAAAACTAGATTAAATATGAGGGGGAAAAAAGGTGGAAAAGAGCACACCAATTAAATGGGGGTTACAAAGGAAGCTCGCTATCTTTACATCAACACTTGCAATCATTACATATGGTACGACAGCCTTTTTTGTCTTTTTTGTGTATGACTATTTCAACATTCAAATGAACGAAATGTTGTATATGGCTATCATGCTTGCAGCGGGCATCATGTGGACAGGCATTCTTGCATATGTATCCGCACGTTTTATAACCCAGCCATTAAGCCGTCTAGAGAAATCTGCGCGAAAAGCAGCAGAAGGTAATATAAAAGATAACGCTCCAATTCCAAACACAACCGATGAGATTAACCAATTAGCTGTTGCTTACAACGATATGCTATCAAGCTTACGTACAATCGTACTTGATATTGAAAATAACTTTACGGAAACAAATCATAAAGTGCAAGAAATGACAAGCTCAACTGAAAGCGTTCTCGATCAAGCCGAAAATGTCAAAACTACCATTCAAGAAATTGCAGCCGGTGCAGAACAGTCAGCGGTAGCTGTACAAACGACAGCTGAATCAATGGAAGAAGTGTCAGAAGTCGCGATGCAAGTCCAACGCGAAGCGACCACATCGAAGCAGCTCGTAAATGAAATGGTGACGACATTGCAAGACAGTCAAGAAGTTGTTAGTTCCCTCGTAGATGGTGTTCAACATGTCGCAAGCGATTCAGAGCAGTCGCTAACAGCTGTGTCTCGATTAGAAAACCATGCAAAAGAAGTAGGTCACATTATTTCTCTCGTTGGCGAAATTGCGGAGCAAACAAATTTACTCGCCTTAAATGCTTCAATTGAAGCGGCAAGGGCTGGGGAACATGGGCATGGCTTCGCCGTTGTCGCTGACGAAGTCCGCAAGCTTGCTGAAGAAAGTACGAACGCCGTTCAAGCAATTACGAACAATATTCATAACATCCAAACTGAAGTGGCGCATGTCGTTGATCAAATTAACCGACAAGTCGAGCTTGCGACACAAGAATCGGAAAAAGGCGAGCAAACGACACGAGCCATTTCTCATATGAGTGAATCAGTGAATGAAGTGTCAGAATCTGTCCATACGATCGCAACACTCGTCAATCGCCAAATGCAAAGTGTCGAGATTACATCTCAACAATCAGAGGAAGTAGCAGCAATTGCCGAACAAACATCAGCAGGGGCAGATGAAGTCGCTAACGCTACTGAACAACAAGCGAATGCGATAGAAAGCATTGCGCAAACGGCTTCAGAGCTTTCAGAACAAGCGGAAAAATTGAATCAAACGATTAGAAAATTTATACTATAAACAAACTTAATTCAATTTGATCCACAAACGAAGGGCAAGCTACGTCACATCGAAGGAAACACAAACGGAGGGGTCACAATGAGAATTGTCATCGGTTCAGACCATGGAGGCTTTACATTAAAAAAGGAAATCAAACAACTACTAGATGAAATGGGATTCGACTATGAGGATGTCGGCTGTCATGACGAAAGCTCAGTTGACTATCCAGACTTTGCGATTCCAGTCGCTGAAAAAGTAGCACGAGGAGAAGTAGACCGTGGGATTGTCATTTGTGGGACAGGCATCGGAGTCTCCATTAGTGCCAACAAAGTAAAAGGAATACGTTGTGCCCTCGTTCATGATGTGTTCTCAGCGAAAGCAACTCGCGAACATAATAACAGCAACGTCCTAGCGATGGGTGAGCGCGTGATTGGCCCGGGGCTTGCGAGAGAAATTGCAAAAGCGTGGCTTGAGACAGACTATGCAGGCGGTAGACACGAGCGACGTGTAAATAAAATTACACAATATGAAGAAAAAGAGTAACAAATTTTATTGCAAAGGATGGCGAACCTGAATTGGGAACTGTGACGATTGAAGCTGTAAAGGAACAAATGGATGAACTGTTACAGGAATTTGAGTCCATCGTATCGTTCACGCCACATACCGTTGTCGTCGTCGGTACGAGTACGAGTGAAGTTATCGGCAACAACATTGGAACATCAGGGACTATAGAAATCGCCAAAGCACTTTATGAATCATTAGCAAGCTTCGCAGCACGCACAGGCGTCTCACTCGCCTTTCAATGCTGTGAGCACTTGAATCGTGCCCTCGTTATCGATGAAGCGGAAGCTGGGCGAAGAGGCTATGAGCAAGTGACGGTGACACCTGTTCCGGATGCAGGTGGTTCGATGGCTGCATACGCATACGAAACGATGGAAAACCCAGTCGTCGTTGAAGAAATTGAAGCAACGGCAGGGATTGATATCGGTAACACATTAATCGGTATGCATTTAAAGCGAGTCGCCGTTCCGCTTCGCGCCTCGATCCGTGCAATTGGCAAAGCCCATGTCACACTTGCAACGACAAGGCCAAAGCTCATTGGCGGCGAACGAGCTCAATACGAACGATAATAAAAATCAAGCTGGCCACACACGTAGCCAGCTTGAATTCTTCTTATTACCGTATATCCTAATCCCTCACGATAAATCCAATCCAATTTTCTAAGTTATAATTTTTACCTTCTTCATTGCTTCCCTCTTTAAAATAAAAACTAGCATGACCGCTAATGATATATTCACCTGGAGGGAACCCTTGCTTTTTCACCATATCGAAAAATTTTAGACTTTCCTTATCGTCTTCCGAAACAAATCCATTTGATACATCGTATTTTACAGTCAACGGGACGTCTTTCTTCAGTTTGCTCGTCGCACCAATTTCACGAATAAGCATATCAATTTTTACGTTTCGGGTCTTCTCCTCAAGGTAAAACGACAGAGGTGTCTCTGCATGTCCGATCTCGACTACAGCTTGATCACCGACATACGTAAGTTCACCAACAATCACTGGTTCCTCAGACGCTTCATATACATCCTGCTCTGTATAAATTTTATAGACGAAGTCATCTTCTTTTATGTCCGCCTCAAAAGGGTAGGGTGAGGGAGTGTCTGTGGACGAAGATGTATCTGTTGATGAAGTATCAGAAATATTTTGAGATTCATCGTTAGCCTTTGGGCTTTCATTTTCCGCCCCACAAGCTACAAGTAACAGCATAAACAACATGAGCACCCCGACAAAACTTTTTTTCATTGGAATATCACCTCAATCAAACTCTAAGCTACTAACTTCTTCAAAACTTATCATTTTCCTGCAACAATCTAAATCTATAATAAGCTATACTTTGGTTATGTTAAAATTAGATTTACAATTATCTTTAAAAGTGTTAATTAAATGTTTAATTAATACCTAAATCCGTACATTCAACTGAAAAACATCAAAAAGATTCGTATTTTGCTTGAAAAGCGATTTAAAATCGATTATTGTTGAAGCATAAAGAAATCGGGAGGAGCTGCACAATGAAACATTTACAATCTGCAGATAAACAAGTATACGATGCGATTCAAAAGGAACTCGGCAGGCAACGTGACAAAATTGAATTAATTGCTTCAGAAAACTTTGTAAGCCCAGCAGTGATGGAGGCTCAAGGCTCAGTACTTACGAATAAATACGCAGAAGGCTATCCGGGACGACGTTATTATGGTGGCTGTGAATACGTTGATATCGTTGAAGACCTTGCGCGTGATCGTGCAAAGGAAATCTTCGGTGCAGAACACGTCAATGTTCAGCCCCATTCAGGTGCTCAAGCGAACATGGGAGTTTATTTTACAATTTTAGAGCCAGGCGATACGGTTCTGGGCATGAACCTATCCCACGGCGGACATTTAACACATGGAAGTCCAGTAAACTTCAGTGGCATGCTGTACAACTTCGTCGAGTACGGTGTCGATAGCGAAAACGAATTTATCGATTATGATAAAGTGCTAAAAGCAGCCAAACAACACAAACCAAAGTTGATCGTTGCTGGGGCAAGTGCGTACCCAAGAGCGCTCGACTTTGCGAAGTTTAGAGAGATCGCAGACGAAGTCGGTGCTTATTTAATGGTGGACATGGCTCACATTGCAGGACTTGTTGCTGCAGGCCTACACCAAAATCCAGTACCTTATTCTGATTTTGTGACGACAACGACACATAAAACACTTCGTGGACCTCGGGGTGGCATGATTTTTTGTAAAGAAGAATTCGCGAAGCAAATTGACAAATCTATTTTCCCTGGAATTCAAGGCGGTCCATTAATGCACGTCATTGCATCGAAAGCAGTGGCACTCGGTGAAGTGTTGCAACCTGAATTTAAAGAATACGGGAAACAAATCATTGAAAATGCCAAGCGTCTTGGTGAGACCTTAACAGCTGAAGGTGTTCCTCTCGTTTCAGGCGGAACAGATAACCATCTCTTACTCATTAATTTGACAAACCTTCAAGTAACAGGAAAAGCAGCTGAAGAAACGCTAGATTCAATCGGAATCACTGTGAACAAGAATGCCGTTCCTTTTGACAAAGAAAGCCCGTTCGTGACAAGTGGTATCCGGATTGGAACAGCAGCTGTTACGACACGCGGGTTTGGTTTAGAAGAAATGGATGAAATTGCAAAAATTATTGCCCTAGTCGTAAAGAACATTGAAGATGAAGAGAAAATTGAAGAAGCAAGAGCTCGTGTCAATGCATTAACAGAGCGCTTCCCAATGTATACAGATTTATAAGCATAAAGATTGGACATCTCGCGAAATTTTCAGATGTCCTTTTTTCTTCTTTTTTGTTAAACATGTCATGGGTTGAATTGTTTGCTACTTTTCTGTAATATTTGCTAAGAAAGCATCAAATGTGGACAGGTGCCTCATCATTCGACGAAAAACGACTTGAGGCATAGACACGACCGCAGCTATACTCATACATAACAACTAGAGATTCAAAACAAAAAGGGGGCCGATGTGGTGGGAAATGTGCACGTACTTGAACATCCGCTTATTCAACATAAATTAACATTCATTCGGAATGCCGAAACAGGAACGAAAGAATTTCGAGAGTTAGTTGATGAAGTTTCAACATTAATGGCTTTTGAAATAACGAGAAAATTACCCGTTAGGGAAGTCAACGTTCAAACACCGGTGCGTGAAGCAAAATCCTACGTTTTAGCAGGAAAAAAATTAGGCCTCATCCCAATATTACGAGCTGGGCTCGGTATGGTGGATGGTGTATTGAAACTCATTCCCGCTGCGAAAGTCGGTCACGTTGGTTTTTATCGAGACCCAGAAACACTCGAACCAATTGAATATTACGTCAAGCTACCATCTGATGTTCATGAACGTGAGTTGATCGTTATCGACCCGATGTTAGCAACAGGCGGGTCAGCGGCAGCAGCAATCGATGCTTTGAAAAAGCGAGGAGCTAAAAACATTAAGCTCATGTGTCTCGTTGGAGCACCAGAAGGTGTCGAGAAAATTACACAAGAACATCCTGACGTCGATATTTATTTAGCTGCTTTGGACGAAGGCTTAAATGAAAAAAGTTATATCGTTCCAGGAATGGGAGATGCTGGGGATCGGCTTTTTGGTACGAAGTAGAAAAAGTGTGGCTAATTTGTTACAACAGTGACATCGCTACGAAACAAAAGTAAGTTTCGGATATTTCGCTCGTTGACATGCCATTTACCCTATTGTATTCTTACAAAGGATGCGTGTAATAAACGATTTGAATGTTCTGTTTGACAATCAAATCACCCCGCACAGTTAGCTACTCCTCACTTTAAAAAAGGACTTGCCGATTGGCGAGCTTTCTAGGCGTAGATTAGGGTCTAGCTGCCTTTGTAATTGAAGCTTCAAATAAAATTGAACGAGCAATTCAGGAGAGAAGCACATGCTTCAAAAGAATGCAATTCAACGATATGTGTCATATGCCGCTTACATAGTAGCGCTTTTTGTTTTAGGATGGGGGTTTACTCCATACGAAGACATCTTTCTCGGTCTAATATTAGGGACAGTGATTAGCTTTATAAACGTTCTGTTTTTATATTACCGAGTAAAGAGAGCAGCCGATTTAGCGGTTGGCGGGAAGAAAGTTAGGTCACTAGGATTAATGCAGCGATTTGCTTTAGCAGGATTAGCAGTATTTATCGTCTTTCAATTTCCTGACGTCTTTCATCTAGTAAGTATGATAATCGGTCTTATGATCGGATATATTATCATTTTTATAGACTCTATCTTTGCAACATAACACTCTCGTTTTGGAAGTGAGGTGAAGAAGGTTGGATTTCAACAGTCCAGAAATTGAAATATTTGGTTTATGGTTTAATTTATCAACCGTACTAATGTCATTAATCGCTGCAATTATTGTGTTTATTATTGCGATTATTGCGACAAGAAGCTTACAGCTACGACCAAAAGGAATGCAAAATTTTATCGAGTGGGTTTTTGATTTTGTAAAAGGTATGATTAACAGTACGATGGACTGGCAAACCGGAGGTCGCTTTTTAACTTTAGGTGTCACTCTGCTCATGTACATTTTTGTTGCCAACGTACTCGGTCTACCGTTTGCCATAGTGTTAGGAGATAATGAACTATGGTGGACATCCCCAACAGCCGACCCGACATTGGCACTAACAATGGCAGCCTTAGTAGTTGTATTATCCCACTATTATGGGGTGAAAATGAAAGGGATATCCGGCTATGGGAAAGGTTTCATTACACCGATGTGGTGGATGTTCCCGCTGAAAATTATCGAAGAGTTTGCGAACACGCTAACGCTTGGCCTTCGTCTTTACGGTAACATGTACGCAGGCGGAGTATTGATGGGACTTCTAGCCGCTATGATGGCGGGAAGCTTTGTCGGTGCAATTGGCGGAGCTATTCCAATGCTGGCGTGGCAAGGGTTTAGTTTGTTTATCAGTGCGATTCAAGCGTTCATTTTTGTTATGTTAACAATGGTATATTTGGCTAGTAAAGTGGCTGATGACCATTAATTATAAATATGAAATTATATCATTTTCTTACAAATAAAAGGAGGAAGTTCAGAATGGGATTATTAGCAGCTGCACTTGCAGTAGGATTAGCGGCAATTGGAGCCGGTGTTGGTAACGGAATGATTGTAAGTCGTACAGTAGATGGGATTGCACGTCAACCAGAATTGCGTGGTACACTTCAAACGACAATGTTTATTGGTATCG
>DKGN01000171.1 GCA_002453275.1 Caryophanales bacterium UBA6769 | reverse complement strand
ATATGATTTGTGTACACAACGTTGTAGCGGCATCTGCAGTTGTTGGACTTCTTGGTAAAGAGGGACACGTCATTCGGAAAACGTTGCTCCCGTTCATCTATTACTCATTGATTGCAGGTTCTATCGGTTATTCGATTATGTGGACAGCGGAAAAAGGAATCTTCAACATCGGTTCTGTTATTGCCGTTCTCATTTGGGCGTTCTTAATTTACATCATTGCAACGAACAATCGTCGTTTAAATACTATTAATCGTGGCGTTGCTTCTTAATTGAATGTAATTTTAAAAAGAACTTTCTCGTTCGTTTTTGCGAGGGAGTTCTTTTTTTGTCGTCTACCTATTCATAATTCAAGGGAAATGAAACATCTGTTACTACAATAATCTAACTAGTCGACAAGTTTTTTTAGTATTTTTTGTATAATTTTGCAGAAAGATGAAAAGCTAAAAAGGAAATAAATGAAGGAGGGGTGACAGTATGAAGATGAAGTATACATTTTTAACAGGATTACTTGCATTCTCAATTGTTTTATCGGGTTGTGGAAACAACGATAATAACGATCAAGATCAACCAGCAACAGAACCAGGGTCAGACATTCAAGATGATAATGGAATGGATAATAACAATCAAGATAATACAACTCCTGACGGAAGCCCAACGGATAATGATGCTGGAACGGGTACAGATGAAGACACAGGAACAGACGATCAAGATGACCTTAACGACATGATGGAAGATGATAATGATGAAAGAAAGAACGAATAGTGATGAAGCCTCTTGGATTGCTCCTAGAGGCTTTGCTTTATTTTAAACTGAAAAGCATTCGTTTTGTTCGTTGGAAAGGTCTTCTCGATAAAATTTATTTCGCCGGAATGATGTATCGTAACGATGGTAGAACAGCGAGTCCCATACGTTGGCGTATCAATAAAAATGGAAGAAAGCTTCTTTTCCCAATCAGAAGATACACCAGTTTCGGGAAGCTCCTCTTTTTGGGCAAGTTCCTTATCTTTTAAAATTGCAAATAATTGTTGTTCATCAATCGCCATTCCTTTTAAAGCAATTGTCTTAAGTCGTTGCTTTCCTTTTTCCACTTTTGGCCACGGTGTATCTAGTAAATGGTTGCTTAATCCGTAAATCCCTTTTTCTAGTTGTTTAATTTCATTTTCCACATTTGAGTAGTAATAAAATGATCGTTGATCAGCAATGAGTAAATTAAAGCCTTGGTAGTGATTCCGGTTTTGTTGTAGTTCTTTAAGAAAGGGTTCAGGGGCTGTATCACTAGATAAAAAATCTCGAACGATTTGCCCTCTAGATTCTTTATCATGTCTGCTTTCATTAGGATTACGATAATTCGTTAAAGCAGCAAATCTGCCAGTCTTCGTAACTCCCATCCATGTTCCCATTTGTTCTAAGTCTCTTCCGGCAAGTAACTGAGGTTCATCGTCCCAAAAATGGGCTTCCTTAGTCGGTCGGGCATAAAATTCATCACGATTTGCCGCGATAATAAGTGGATAGTCAGGGTGGCTGCGATACGCAGCAAATACGATACACATGATTTAGTCTCCCATCTTTTTTAAGCTAATTTCGTAGCAACTTTTACTTCTTCAGACGGTACCGAGAAGATGGACGTTTGTAATGTTTTCGGATTATATTTGATGAGCATAATGGAATTTGTTTGGTTGATCTCACCTGTTGTTAGATAATGCTGGACGTGGAAAGGGATCCGCTCAATAATCGTATGTTTGAAAATGTCGCGTTCAGTTAAAGCAAGGTCGACAAACTCCTCGCCGAGTAAAGTCGGATTACTAATAAACTCACTCACGAAGCGAGAGCGTTCGTTTTTCTTCATACTATCATTCCACCAAATTTTTCTCGGTTTATGCTTATGATTAGCTAAATAATCAAGCTTCATCATCCCTTTAAGGATTTTAAGTTGTTCTAAGTTTTTGTCTTTTAGAAAGTCGAGTAATCTTGTAAACAAATCTTCGAGCTGATGTCCTATCCGCGACCACCCTTGTTGTTCCCAATATGCTCCAAACGTTTGGAAAAAATCGAACGGTGTTTCAAAAATATGGGTGACGATATATTCAAGCGTATGATCCATCCGGTGGTCGTTCCAATATTTATTTAGCACATCTTCGACTTGTTTAATTTTCACAATATCTGCAAATGACAGGACATTATTCGCCAAAATCTCGTACGGTGCATGATCCATCGAGACGTAACCGAACTCTTCTGCTTGAATCCGAAGTCCTGTACCCCTCAGTAGCTTTAAAAAGCCGAGTTGGAGTTCCTCTGGTCGCATCGCAAAAACATCGTTGAACGTTTTCCGAAACGAGCTGTAATCTTCCTCTGGAAGCCCAGCAATTAAATCAAGATGCTGAACAATTTTCCCCCCGTCTTTGACCATTGTAATCGTACGTGATAGTTTTTCGAAATTTTGGCGACGCTGGATAAGTTTATTCGTTTCATCATTCGTCGATTGGACACCAATTTCAAATCGGAATAATCCTTCGGGTGCGTGTTCATTCAAAAATTCAAGTACTTCAGGTCGCATAATGTCCCCTGTAATTTCGAACTGAAACACAACACCTTCACGATGATGATCAATCAAGAATTGAAACATATCCATTGCATAGCTTCGACGGATATTAAAGGTTCGATCGACGAATTTAATTGTTTTTGCTCCGTGGTCCATCAAGAAGATTAACTCTTGTTTCATTCGTTCGATGTTGAAATAGCGAACACCGACTTCGATGGATGACAAGCAAAACTGACATGAGAAGGGACAGCCTCGGCTCGTTTCCACGTATGTCACGCGCTTCGATAAATCGGGCAAGTCCTCTTCAAATTGGAAAGGCGATGGAATCTCATTTAGGTCTACTTTTTCTCGTGGATACGTAAATTTAATGTCATCATCACCTTGCCTATATGCAATCCCTTTCACGTCTGCAAGGTCACCATTATTATCGATGACGGAGAGTAGCTCTTTAAATGTCGCTTCGCCTTCACCCATTACGATAACGTCAACCTCTGGGATTCGTTTCATCCAATAGTCTGTGTCGTAAGTGACCTCTGGACCACCTAAGACGATTATTAATTGAGGGTTAATTTTTTTAAGCATACTAATAACCGGGATGGTTTCTTCTATGTTCCAAATGTAACAGCTAAATCCGATGACATCCGGTTGCATCGTGTATAGATCTGTTGCGACGTTCATCGGTGGATCTTTTATCGTAAACTCTGCCATTTCAATAGAGAATTCTGGCTCTGCATATGCTTTTAAATAACGCAATGCGAGACATGTATGAATATATTTTGCATTTAATGTGGTGACAACTGTTTTCACGTACGTCAACTTCCTTTTCAGTGAACTTGGCTCTATTGTAGCAGAAACCAAGCATTCATTTCATGTTATCGAGCATCAAGATAAAAATGAAAAATAATCTCGCAAAAAGTCTAATAGAGTAGTATAATAGGAGCAACATTTGAGATTTGAACGGAGAGTATAAAAATTGGGAGGGCTGACAATGGCTGATCAAGATATTAGCCTGTACGACGTGTTGAAAGCTGTCGAAAATGTACATGCAGAGACGAAGAATGTGAGTAACAGATTGGATAAGGTGCAATTGGACTTATCTGAATTCAAGTCAGAAATGAATGAATTCAAAGACGAAATGAATGAATTCAAAGACGAGATGTATGAGTTCAAAGACGAGATGTATGAGTTCAAAGACGAGATGTATGAGTTCAAAGAGAAAACAGATGAGAAGCTTAACGCGTTAAATCAAAAGGTTAGCAACTCTCTTAACGGAATGGAAACCTTGCAAGAAAGAGTTTGGAGTCTGGAAAAACAGCGCACTGAATAGGATAACAAAATTAAACCCACGTCTCGCTAAAGTGCGGAACGTGGGCATTTTATTGACAGTTATTATTTTGGTGCCATTCGGATGGCACCATCCAGTCGGATCGTTTCTCCATTTAAATACGGATTTTCTATAATTTGCGTGACGAGGGTTGCATATTCAGGTGGATGCCCTAATCGTTGTGGAAATGGGACAGATGCTTCAAGTGCGTCAAAAACATGTTCAGGTAACTTCTCGAACAATGGGGTTTTAAATAATCCAGGTGCGATTGTCATGATCCGAATGCCTAAACTAGCTAAATCTCGTGCGATCGGAAGGGTCATTCCGACGATCCCGCCTTTTGAGGCGCTGTACGCTGCTTGCCCAATTTGACCATCGAAGGCGGCGACTGATGCGGTGTTGATAATCACACCACGTTCACCGGTTTCATTTGGCTCGTTTTGTGCCATTTTTTCGGCTGCGATTCGAATCGCATTAAATGTCCCGATTAAATTAATGTCGATTACTTTCTTAAATGTATCTAAACGGTGGGGGCCCCGTTTACTATATGTTTTTTCTCCATTGCCAATCCCCGCACAGTTAACAGCTGCAGTTATGCGTCCAAATTTGTTTGCGACTTCTGTAAAAGCTGATTCTATACTTTCTTCGTTGGTAACATCTGTTTTGACAAACATAACTGATTCACCAAGCTCATTGACAAGATTGTTTGCTTTTTCTTCGTTTATATCTAAAATGGCTGCTTGCCCACCATTGCTTACAATTTCTCGTATAGTTGCTTCACCTAACCCTGATGCGCCCCCTGTGACGGTAGCGACTGTATCTTTTAGATTCATCTCTAATCTCCTCCAAGCTTAAAATTAATCAAGTCGCTCGATTATTGTCGCGTTTGCCATTCCATGTCCTTCACACATCGTTTGGAGGCCGTAGCGTCCACCCGTTCTTTCTAGCTCATTAAGCATCGTACACATAAGGCGACTACCGCTTGCTCCAAGTGGATGCCCAAGTGCGATTGCGCCACCGTTAGGATTTAGCTTGTCTGGATCAGCGCCCGTTTCTTTTAACCAGGCGAGTGGCACAGGAGCGAATGCTTCGTTCACTTCA
>DKGN01000103.1 GCA_002453275.1 Caryophanales bacterium UBA6769 | reverse complement strand
TAACAAAGAGGATAAGTCTGTCAAGTTAGTGTCGATTCCTCGGGATTCCTACGTGTATATTCGTGATCTCGGATACGAAACGAAAATTAACCACGCCCATAGTCATGGCGGCGCGCGTGCTACGATTGAAACAGTTGAAGATTTACTTGATATTCCTGTTGACTATTATGTTCGTCTTGACTTTGAAGCATTCATGGAAGTTGTCGATGCTCTTGGTGGTATTGATGTCGATGTTCCATATACGTTCTCTGAACAAGACTCAAAAGATAGACCGAATGCAATTACATTACAAGAAGGTCTGCAGCGCCTAGATGGTGAAGAAGCACTTGCCCTTGCGCGCACGAGAAAGCTTGATAATGATATTGAACGCGGCAAACGTCAGCAAGAAATTATGAAAGCAATCTTGAAGAAGGCAGCCTCTGGTTCATCGGTGATGAAGTATGGTGAGGTAATCGAGGCTATTGCTTCGAACATGAAAACTGATATGCTTTTTGACGAAATGAAGGCTTTCATTGATTATGGTATATCCGGAAATTTAGCTCTTGAAACATTGACATTAGAAGGTAGCGACCTTTGGACAACGAATAGTCGTGGTCAGAGGTTATACTACTGGCAGCTAGATGATATGTACTTAGCGAATTTAAAAAATGAATTAAAAGCTCATTTGGAGGTTCCCGGTTCAAGTCAGACGGAAATGGCAAGTGAGCGCTCAGACGAATAAAAGAAACAGAGCACGAAATGGATAAATTAATTTCCATGACGGTGCTCTGTTTTTCTTGTGCGCCAGACGTTAATGATAAATCTTGGTAAGAAGAGCATTCGTTTCCAACGTGTCGGTTGTTTTATTAATCGATAGAGCCACTCAATATTTAGCTTTCTCCAGAAAGCTGGTGCTCGTTTCACTGATCCTGCCCAGACATCTAGGCTACCTCCAACCCCCATGAAAAGCCCTTTTTTAAAAGCGGGCAAATTATTCTTAATCCACATTTCCTGCTTTGGGTAACCTAAGGCGACGAACGTTATATCTGGGTTCGCCCGTTGCACCATTTCTGTAATGCTTGCATCCTCTAATGGAAAGTATCCATGGTGATAACCGCACACGTGCGTATTCGGATAGGTTATTTCAATCTGTTGAACGGCTTTTTCAATGATATCTTCTTTTGCCCCTAGGAAGAACACGCGCAACGATTGCTCATTTGCTTTGGCAAGAATGTCATTCATTAAATCGAAGCCAGCGACTCTTTCCTGTAGTGGCTTTCGCAATAGCTTGGCCCCAAGAACGATCCCAATTCCATCTGGAACGATATAATCTGCTATTTGTAATGCTTGCATATAATCGTCATCTTGGTTTGCATACATGACGATTTCGGGATTCGCTGTTACGACAAATGTTTTTTGATTCGTGTTGATTCGTTTGTCTAATACGTCTACGATTTCTTTTTTCGTTGTATTATTAAATTTGACTCCAAGAATTTCCACTTTTTTTGACATCATTTATATCTCCAAATTTATTATTCAAATGATGTCCAATTATAGCAAACTTTGCGCTTTCATAGTCATTATTTTTTCTCCCACACTTTTCCTGAATAGTCGTTTACCGTTATTTAAAAACTAAGGGAAACGAACAGATGGGGGTTTACGGTGTGAATGTGATTACAAGTTTTTTCGAGCGAAGAGAACAGAAGCAAATTCTGTTTGAACGCAACGCCTTATTGGACTTAACACTACATGAGATTGCGAATGATGTGCGTAAGCGATTTATGTCGTTTTACGATGAGTCGTTATTTATTCAGCAAGAGCTTGAGGAGACGTGTATTGATCTCGCGATTGAAGCGTATTTGGTCGGGGCATCCTACAGCAAGTTTAGTTTTCATGGAGAGTCAGAGGAGCAAGTGCTTAGTCGGGCAAGCTCTGAGCTAAAGCAATTTACGGATACGCTGTTTGACTTCTGGTTATTTTGGAGTGAAAGTGAAGCTTATGAAAAATTGTACGTCACGTGTGAATTATTTTTAAAGTGTTGGTGGCAAGTAGGCTTTAAAAAAGGAGAAAGGCGTTACCGGATGCGCCTTCATTAAATACCGAAAAATTTAAAACTCCTCGTTATAATGTTGTCCAGCCCTTAATAGATTGATAAGGGAGGGGTTGTTCGCTAAGGGCAACACGTCTTGGAAAAAAGGCGCGGAGGGGAGTTTATGAAAAAGAGGACTCTTGTCGGGGTGACGATTTTTGCTTTATTATTATTCGTCACGCTTGGTATTTATTTGTATAAAACAAACATCGGATCGCACTCGTCATGGGAGCTACCACTGTCAGGGAAGATCATCGTTTTAGATCCAGGTCATGGTGGTGTCGATGGGGGAGCAGTAGGCAAAGATGTTATTGAGAAGGAAGTGACGCTTGCGATTGGGCTAATGCTTCGTGATTATTTGCAAGAGATGGGTGCGTACGTCGTCATGACGAGAGAGACGGATCGAGATTTGGCTGATGAAGGTATGAAGGGATATAGCCGGCGAAAGACACAGGATTTACACAATCGCCTAGACATCATTAATGCACCGAACACCGATTTGTTCATTAGTATTCATTTGAATGCGATTCCTTCACCACGGTGGAGAGGAGCGCAGACGTTCTACAACCCGACGAACAAAGATAGTCGCGAGCTCTCACTTTTTATTCAAGAGGAGCTTAGAAAAAATTTAGAAAATACCGATCGAGGAATCAAGCAATTATCAAATATTTTCATATTAAAGGAAGCAAAAACACCTGGTGCTATCGTTGAAGTAGGATTTTTGTCAAACCCATCAGAGGCTCAGCTTCTTCAGCAGTCTGATTATCAGAATCAAGTAGCAGCCTCAGTTTATCGGGGCATCCTTCGCTATTTTACAAATGAAACGGCGCCTGAAAGATAGTCTAATACGCTGATTTTTCCCTTGAACAAATAGGGAGTACAAGTGCAGCTGTTGCCACAAGGTGGGGCACACTTAGTACGGTACGTCTGTTTAAGCCGAGTTCTGCGAACAAATTTCTGCTCTTTCGGCACCTCGACAAAAAAAGGTGCTTCTTTTTTGGGTTCAGAATCGATACATGCTATACTAACTTAGGAAAGAAAAACGATTTGAGAGAAGGTGACTGCGTTGTTAACAGAACAACAAGTGAAAGAGATTTTGAAGCAAGTAAAAGATCCTGATTTACATAAAAGTATTGTCGACACGGGTGGTATCCGTGAAGTTAAAATAAAGGACGATTATGTAAGTGTGAAAATTGCCCTGCAACGAACAGGAACCGCAGAGCAAATGCAAGTGCAACAACAAATCGTTAATTTATTAAAAGAAGCAGGTGCGGAATCTGTCGGATTACGCTTTGAAAATTTAGATGGAAGTTCGCAAAGTCAAGGTGGTGGCACGGCACAAAAGCCAAACCCACAAATGCCCCCGTTGCTTGCACCAGATAATAAAACGACATTTATTGCGATTGCGAGTGGAAAGGGTGGCGTTGGGAAATCAACAGTGACCGTTAACCTTGCGACTTCGCTTGCACGACTCGGGAAAAAGGTCGGCATCATTGATGCAGACATCTATGGTTTTAGTGTCCCAGATATGATGGGTATAGACTCACGACCAAAAGTGATCGCGGAAAAAATTTATCCAGCGGAAAGGTTTGGTGTTAAAGTGATGTCAATGGGCTTTTTCGTTGAAGATAATTCCCCGGTTATTTGGCGTGGGCCAATGCTTGGAAAAATGTTGAATAACTTCTTTAGTGAAGTAGAGTGGGGAGATTTAGATTATCTACTCTTAGATTTACCTCCAGGAACGGGTGACGTTGCTTTAGACGTGCATGACATGATCCCTTCAAGTAAGGAAATTATTGTCACGACGCCACACCCGACAGCAGCATTTGTTGCAGCAAGGGCAGGCGCTATGGCAATTCGCACGGACCATGAAGTGATCGGTGTCATTGAAAATATGAGTTATTTTGAAAATAAAGCATCAGGCGAGAAGGAATACATTTTCGGAAAAGGCGGAGGAGAAAAGCTTGCTAAAGAGCTTTCAACTGAACTACTCGGACAAATCCCACTAGGTCAGCCTGCGATGGAAGGGGAAGACTTTGCGCCTTCTGTGTATGGAGAAGATGAGCCAATCGGGAAAATTTACGCTAAGATTGCTAGCGAAATTAATGAAAGTTTAGGCAACTGATAATAAAATGAACCAAAGGGATTTTTTCCTTTGGTTCATTTTTATGGAAACTTTAGCCTTCGCCTTCGCCTCCGCCTCCACCTTGGCCACCACCTCCGACTTGCTGCTGTTGATCGTTGCCACCCTCTGCTTTTAATTCTTCATCGGCAACTTTCTTCAACATGTCGTAAATTTCAGCTTTAAATAGTGGGTTGTCAAAAGCTTCTCCTATTAGCTTTTGATAATGGGAACGCATTTTATCGCTTTTCATAAGCTTTTCGAAATTCTTTTCCATTTCTGGATTTTGCATAATCTCCATCATTTTTCTTTGATATTCAGGATCATTCATCAGTTTTTTCATTAAAACCCCTGTTGATTTATCCATGCCTTTTGCGAAGGTTTCGGCGAATTTCTCATCCTTAAATTGTTCCTGCCAAAACTTTTTTCCTTTTTCGGAGACGAGTGTATCTTCAATCGCTTTTTTTACTGTTGCTTGATCCATGACGATTTCTTGTTTGAATTTTTCGTCAGTTAAGACATCCTGCAGAGCTTTTTTTCCTTCATCTGTTTTTAATATGTCAACGATCATTTTCTTTGTTTCTTCATAGGTTATGTCGTTTCCTTTTCCTTCGCTTGCAGCACACGAAACGAGAAAAATCCCTAAGAAACAAAGGGTGACGAGATTTATCCATTTATTCATCGGTCGTCTACACCTTTCGATTGGTTCTTTTACTGCTCAGTTTTTCACTGTTTCGCCATTGTTATGCTTGGTGGAATTAGGAAACAGCTAGCTTTTTTAAAAGGGTATTGATACAATCGGGAAAGGAAAAAATGAATGTAGGACAATGTGGGGGATTTTGAGTGAATTCGCGAAATTGGGTACGTCTATTTGTTTCAACGTTAATTCTTGGAGCAACTGTTGGGATGGTTACTGGATTAATTGTAGAATCAGATTTATATAAAGGTATTACTGATTTTCTTGTTCTTGCGATTTGGTTTTTTGGTGTTTCGTGTATTTTTAGTTTGATTAGTCAAATGGGCTTTTTTGCTTATTTGACCGTTCACCGTTTTGGGCTTGGGATTTTCCGGTCTGTCAAGCTTTGGAATGCTGTGCAAGTTGTGCTCATTGCTTTCGTATTATTTGATCTCGTTTATTTACGCTATGCTTCCTTTGCAGAAAAGGGCGATTCCGTTGGACCTTACTTTATCCCTTCTCTATTGTTATTGGGAATTGGACTTCTTATTGCGTATCTGAAACAGAAAGAAACGAATCGAGAAGCCTTCATACCGGCGTTGTTTTTTATGATTGTTGTAACGACAATTGAATGGTTTCCGGTTTTAAAAGCAAATGACTTTAAGTGGGTCACGATTATGTTCACCGTTTTAATCGTATCAAATGCGTGGCAATTAATGCTTTTGCATCGACTGAATGCCAAAAAAGAAAAAACAGCATAAAAGAAGTCTTGGTTCACGAAGCACAGGACGTGCAAGTGCAAACGTTGCGACAGGACTCAAACAATGCTCCATTGAGTATGCTGTACTGAGAGTAAACCGAGGGCAACACATCCTTGAACAATCATTGGGTGTCTCGAACGTCGCACATTTAGTTTGAACCACTAATTGAACCCTAGCCGCCAACGAAACGCACGATGCGTGAGTGCAGATGATGCAACAAGGACGTTGCGTTATCATCTGCGTTCGAAGCTTGGTAGCCCTTGACTTCCACTTGTAAAGTGGAGGTCTTAGTAATACCGCTGAGATAAAGAAGACCCTCTGCCCTTTTATTTGAAAGCGGAGGGTTTTTAGTATGATTTCAAGTGGTTTTGGATATTTTGAATAGGGTATATGGGTGTTGGGATCCAAGCAATCTTTTGGTTTGAATGTCACTTCACTTCTTTTGTATCTGTGTTGACATCTTCGATGAGCTCGGTCACTGTCACGAAGCGGTAGCCTTTTTTCTGAAAGTGCTCAATGATAGTAGGGAGTGCTTTTGCTGTTTGTTTAGCTGAGTCGGATGCGTGAAGTAAAATAATATCACCGCCTTTTGTCTTGTCGATGACATTTTTTACAATTTGGTCTGTGCCCGGGTTTTTCCAGTCTTCTGAGTTCACACTCCAATGGATTGTCGTATAACCCAACTTGTCCGCGGTCTTCAAGACGCGTTCATCAAAACTTCCATGTGGAGTTCGCAGCAATGTCGGCTTCTCTTCTGTTAGCTCATTTAATACGTGCTCGCCAAGGCGAATGTCTTTTTCAATTTCGTTTTCTTCCATGCTCGTATAGTGCTCGTAGCGGAACCCTAAGCTACCCAACTCGTGTCCGTCTTCTACGATTCGTTCCACGATGTCTGGATGGCGCTCGGCCCAAGCACCTGAAAGGAAAAATGTCGTTTCTTTTAGTTCATATTTTTTTAAGACATCAAGAATCGGTATTGCATGCTTGTCGCCCCAACTAATATCAAACGTTATTGCAATCTTTTTTTCTTTCGTTTTAATTGCATCGATGGCGTTCGGTCCCATTGCAGTAGTTAAAACCGCGACTTCATCCTTCTCTACATATAATAACAATGCTGAAAAAAGGGCAGCGACAAGGATAATTAAATAATGTTTTAAGCGATACACTTTGATACTATAAATGAATTTCATATGCCATCCTCCTCAAGAAAGCGTCATTCATTAGACACTGTATGCTTGCCAGGGCTTGTTCAGACTACGAGAAAAAACAATAAAAAGGAAAAAGATTGATAAAATCTATACTTTTGGAAAAAATGATAAAAGACCACGTTCTCTTTGTACACTTTTGCTTGGAATCGAATGTTTCTAAGTGTTTTGCACGCTAGTAGCTTCGTGACCTTTGTCCATTGGATTTTAAGAACGGGAATAGAAGAGTGTTGTCAGTCTTTCATGTGAGAGAAACAGAACCCTTATATAGAGATAAAAGAAGGAGTGGTAGCATGATTGGTTTTATGCTCAACTTTAAGGAAGTCCAAGAACTAGAATATTTGTTAAAGAGAGAAATGGAGGAGCTTTTATTTGATTTTGAAGATTCAAGGATAGAAATCGTCGTTAAAAAAGCGATGGAGGAACGGTATCAAATCTTGTTTAACTTATATCGTCGGATTGCTCTGCCGGCTGACTGCGCGAAATACTTGCGACAGAAGAAGGAGTTTTATCCATAGTCACTTCTTCTAAATAGAGAAAGGTGAGGACTCTTTTTGTCGAAAGGCATAAGGAGTCTTTTAATTAGTTAAATACTAACTTTTGTATTTGATTTTTATGACAAGCCATGGTATGATTAAATTCCTCGCAAGATGATTGCTTGTTAGTTCAAAAGCTTTTCCAAAAAAGTAATTGACAGTTCAATCTCTAGCGTGGTATGATAGAGAAGTCGCCCTAAGGAGCGGCGTAGTCAAGAAAGGCTTATAG
>DKGN01000080.1 GCA_002453275.1 Caryophanales bacterium UBA6769 | reverse complement strand
GCACCGTATTTAGAACGACCTTGCTGGCGTCCTTCTACTCCTGCAGTATCAAGCGCTCCACGCACGATATGATAACGTACCCCTGGTAAGTCTTTTACACGACCACCGCGAATTAAGACGACGCTGTGTTCCTGTAGGTTATGACCGATACCTGGAATATACGCTGTAACTTCAATTCCGTTTGTTAAACGGACACGCGCATATTTACGGAGAGCCGAGTTCGGTTTTTTAGGAGTCATCGTCCCTACACGAGTACAAACACCACGCTTTTGCGGTGATTTTACGTCGGTCATCTTCTTTTTAAAACTATTATAGTTTTTACCTAATGCTGGGGAGTCTGACTGTTGCGTTCTCGTTCTACGTCCTTTACGGATCAGTTGGTTAATTGTTGGCATCTATTCTCCTCCTTCCTTATTATTTGTAAAATCAAAAGTAAGAAAATGATATTATTTTCCTATGTTGCACACGTATAATTAAGTGCAATTTGTTGCGTGAACCTAAACCCACACATCCAGGTGGTTCATTGTTGGCAAAAAGAAAGATTTGCAACACCGCCAAGCAAACTCTGGTGTGCAAACGGTTATTCCTTTATAGCGACCGTTGCAGCTCCTACTTCGATGCCACAAGCTTTCCCAAGCTCCTTCATCGATTCTACGGTTGAAACCGGTACGTCGAGTCTCTGTGCAAGTGCTTTTACTTTATTCACAACTCTCGGTTCGGCATCGTCCGCAACTACTAGTTCACTAATTTGACCAGCTTGAAGAGCTTTCAACGTTTGTTTTGTTCCAACAATGATTTGTTTCGCCTGTGAAACTTTTTCATAAGACATGTTCCATCCTCCAAAGCACAGGTTTTCGAACACACTTCGTAATAATATCACCTTAGAAGTTCATTTGTCAACATTGAATTGAATTACGGAATGCCCCTGATTTTTTAGCATTGTTGCGTCGCTAAATCCGGGGCATCCGTAAAGCATTCATAAAGCTTAGTCAACATTGAAAATGTTATAAAGGTTTCACGACAGAAGGTTGTTGATTACTCTTGTGTCATCAGTTCTTCTTCACCTTCGACACTTTCTTGCTCAACTGCATCGCTTTCAACTTCAATGTTGCGGTAACGTGACATGCCTGTTCCTGCTGGAACGAGCTTACCGATGATTACATTTTCTTTCAAGCCGAGAAGTTCATCGACTTTACCTTTAATGGCAGCATCAGTAAGGACTCTTGTCGTCTCCTGGAACGATGCCGCTGACAGAAATGAATCAGTTTCGAGCGAGGCTTTCGTAATTCCAAGAAGAACGGGCTTTGCCGTTGCTGGACTACCACCGTCAACCAATACTTCTTGGTTCACATCTTTAAAGGTGTGAACGTCGAGCAATGCACCTGGTAAGACCTCAGTATCGCCAGCATCGATAACACGTACTTTTCGCATCATTTGACGAACCATGACTTCGACGTGTTTATCACCGATTTCAACACCTTGCATACGGTACACTTTTTGCACTTCGCGAAGCAAGTAAGATTGGACACCTTCGACGCCTGTGATTTTAATTAATTCTTTCGGGTCAATCGAACCTTCGGTTAGTTCTTGCCCAGCAATCACTTCATCTCCAATAGCAACCTTCACTCGTGCACCATAAGGGATCGCGTAGTTGCGCGTTTCAATTTCACCTTCGACAACGACTTCACGCTTATCTTTTGCTTCTGTTAAGTCAATGACTTTTCCATCAAGTTCACTAATGACGGCTTGCCCTTTAGGGTTACGAGCTTCAAATAATTCCTGGATTCTCGGTAAACCCTGTGTGATATCATCTCCCGCAACACCACCGGTGTGGAACGTTCTCATCGTAAGCTGTGTTCCTGGTTCACCAATAGACTGTGCTGCAATGATTCCAACGGCTTCACCAACTTCAACGTCAGCGCCTGTTGCTAGGTTACGACCGTAACATTGCTTACAGACACCGTGCCTAGATTCACACGTAAAGACAGAACGAATATGAACTTCTTCAATACCCACGTTGACGATTTCTGTCGCAATATCCTCCGTAATGAGTTCGTCTTTTTTCACGAAGATTTCCTTTGTATCAGGGTGTTTTACTGTGCGGAAGGCAATACGACCAACGAGGCGATCGTATAAGCTTTCGATTACTTCGTTTCCTTCCTGGATGGCACTAATCGGAAGGCCACGATCCGTCCCACAATCAATTTCCCTTACGATAACATCTTGTGCAACATCAACGAGTCGGCGAGTCAAGTAACCGGAGTCAGCCGTCTTCAGAGCTGTATCGGCTAATCCTTTTCGTGCCCCGTGTGTTGAAATAAAGTATTCCAATACCGTTAAGCCCTCACGGAAGCTCGATTTAATTGGAAGTTCGATGATACGTCCAGCCGGGTTCGCCATTAATCCACGCATTCCAGCAAGCTGCGTAAAGTTCGATGGGTTACCTCTTGCACCGGAATCACTCATCATAAAGATTGGATTCAATTCATCAAGCGACGCCATGAGACGTTCTTGTATCGTGTCTTTCGCTACACTCCAAATGGATATGACACGATCGTACCGTTCTTCTTCCGTAATGAGACCACGACGAAACTGCTTTAGTACTCGATCGACTTTCTCTTCAGCTTCATCTAGAATTTCTTGTTTTTCAGGTAGGACTACGACATCAGTTACACCGACTGTAATCCCAGCTTGCGTTGAATATTTAAAGCCAAGATCTTTCATTAAGTCAAGCATTTTTGACGTTTCTGTTACTTTAAAGCGCTGGAATACTTCAGCGATTATTTTCCCGAGGATTCCTTTTTTAAACGGGGCTACTAATTCCCGCTCAGCAATCGTCGCTTTAACATCTGTCCCTGGCTCAACAAAATAATGATCTGGGGTTGCGTTTTGCAAATTGTCCGTCGTTGGCTCGTTAATATATGGAAAGGATTCTGGCATAATTTCATTAAAAATCAACTTTCCAATCGTCGTTAACAACAGTTTTTGCTTTTGTTCTTCTGTAAATGACGTCTTACCTAACGAAACTGCTCTTACAGCAACTCTCGTATGCAAATGGACATAGCCACTCTGGTAAGCGATAAGTGCTTCGTTTGCATCCTTGAAGACAAAGCCTTCCCCGATTGACCCTTTTTTCTCGATCGTTAAGTAATAGTTACCGAGAACCATATCTTGAGATGGTGTTACGACAGGCTTTCCGTCTTTCGGGTTCAAAATATTTTGTGAAGCGAGCATTAATAGCCTTGCTTCTGCTTGTGCTTCTGCAGAAAGTGGTACGTGAACCGCCATTTGGTCACCGTCAAAGTCAGCATTATATGCCGTACAGACGAGTGGGTGAAGGCGAATCGCGCGACCTTCAACGAGCATTGGTTCAAATGCTTGAATACCCAAGCGGTGCAAAGTCGGAGCTCTATTTAAGAGAACAGGATGTTCTTTAATTACTTCTTCGAGTACATCCCACACTTCGGCATGAAGCTTTTCGATTTTTCGCTTCGCACTCTTAATGTTGTGAGCATAGCCTTTTGAAACAAGCTCTTTCATGACGAAAGGCTTGAACAGTTCAAGTGCCATTTCTTTCGGTAAGCCACATTGGTACATTTTCAAGTTCGGTCCAACAACGATAACGGAACGACCTGAATAGTCAACACGTTTTCCAAGCAAGTTTTGTCTAAATCGTCCTTGCTTTCCTTTCAACATATGTGACAGTGATTTCAACGGGCGGTTACCTGGCCCTGTAACAGGACGACCACGGCGTCCATTATCGATTAAAGCATCGACAGCTTCTTGGAGCATTCGCTTCTCATTTTGCACGATAATATTCGGCGCACCTAAGTCAAGCAGACGCTTCAAGCGGTTATTACGATTAATAACGCGACGATACAAATCGTTTAAGTCAGACGTCGCAAAGCGACCGCCGTCAAGCTGAACCATCGGACGAAGTTCAGGTGGAATGACTGGCAATACATCGAGAACCATCCATTCTGGTGTATTCCCGGAGTTTCTGAACGCTTCAAGAACTTCTAAACGTCGAATTGCGCGCGTTCTTCTTTGTCCTTGAATCGTCTTCAACTCTTCCTTTAATTCATCGACCTCTTTATCAAGTTCAATACCAAGTAAGAGTTGCTTGATCGCTTCCGCACCCATGTCAGCGTGAAACGATTGTCCGTATTTTTCACGGTAGACGCGATATTCTTTTTCTGATAAAAGTTGCTTTCTTTCAAGTGACGTGTCACCTGCATCTGTAACGACATAGGATGCAAAGTAAATAATTTCCTCAAGTGCACGTGGTGACATATCGAGAAGCAAGCCCATCCGACTTGGTATCCCTTTGAAATACCAAATATGGGAGACAGGGGCAGCAAGTTCAATGTGCCCCATCCGTTCTCTTCTCACTTTTGCCCGTGTCACTTCTACCCCACATCGGTCACAGACAACACCTTTATATCTAACACGCTTATACTTTCCACAATGACATTCCCAATCCTTTGTTGGACCGAAAATTCGTTCGCAAAACAAGCCGTCCTTTTCTGGCTTCAACGTACGATAGTTAATTGTTTCGGGTTTTTTAACTTCTCCGCGAGACCATGAGCGAATTTTGTTCGATGAAGCAAGACCGATTTTCATATATTCAAATCTATTTACATCTATCAAAGGGGCTACCTCCCTTTCCATTGCGGTTGCTAAACAACATGAATCTATCTAAATCAGACTGCGTTAAGACACTGTTCACCTCATACACTACTTGCGAGTACCAGCCGTTTCAGCTTGTAAATTTAATCTATCATTAGAAGGTTCATCATCTTCGTCTAACTCTTTCATTTCAATTTCTTCGTTGTCACCAGAAAGAATTTTCACGTTCATTCCTAAGCTTTGCAGTTCTTTAATGAGAACTTTAAATGATTCAGGTACGCCTGGCTCAGGCACGTTCTCACCCTTGACAATCGCTTCATATGTTTTCACTCGACCGACAACGTCATCAGACTTAACGGTGAGAATTTCTTGAAGCGTGTAAGCTGCACCGTAAGCTTCAAGTGCCCACACTTCCATCTCTCCAAAACGCTGTCCACCAAACTGTGCTTTACCACCGAGTGGTTGTTGCGTAACGAGAGAGTAAGGACCTGTAGAACGAGCATGAAGCTTATCGTCGACCATGTGCGCGAGCTTAATCATGTACATGACACCGACTGACACACGGTTATCGAACGGTACTCCTGTTCTTCCGTCATACAACACCGTTTTCCCGTCTCGTGGTAAACCAGCTTCTTCTAATGTTTCCCACACATCTTCTTCATTCGCACCATCGAAAACTGGTGTCGCAACGTGAATATTTAATAAGCGAGCAGCCATACCGAGATGAAGTTCAAGCACTTGCCCGATGTTCATTCGTGATGGGACACCGAGTGGGTTAAGCATAACGTCAACAGGTGTTCCGTCTGGTAAATAAGGCATATCTTCTTCTGGTAAAATTTTCGAAATAACACCTTTATTCCCGTGACGGCCTGCCATTTTGTCACCTTCATGAATTTTACGCTTTTGGACAATATAAACACGCACGAGTTGATTCACTCCTGGTGGGAGTTCATCGCCATCTTCACGGTTAAACACTTTTACATCCAATATGATTCCATCGCCGCCGTGTGGAACACGAAGGGATGTGTCACGAACCTCTCTTGCTTTTTCACCAAAAATGGCATGCAAAAGTCGTTCCTCTGCTGTCAGTTCAGTAACACCCTTCGGCGTTACTTTCCCTACGAGAATATCTCCGTCGCGCACTTCAGCACCAATCCGAATGATGCCACGTTCATCTAAGTTCCTTAGTGCATCTTCACCGACATTCGGAATGTCACGAGTAATCTCTTCAGGTCCAAGCTTCGTATCACGTGCTTCAGATTCATATTCTTCAATGTGAATGGACGTATACACATCGTCCTTCACGAGTCGTTCGCTCATAATAATCGCATCTTCATAGTTGTAACCTTCCCATGTCATAAATGCGATTAAGACGTTACGACCAAGTGCAAGCTCACCTTTTTCCATTGATGGACCGTCGGCCAAAATTTCATCTTTTTCAACGCGGTCTCCTTTTGCTACGAGTGGCTTCTGGTTGTAGCACGTTCCTTGGTTTGAGCGTTCAAACTTCTGTAAGTTATATTTGTCTAATTCCCCATCTACTTCTTTTCCATCAACGTTCGCTGTACGCCTTACCCAAATTTCAGAAGCAGTGACGCGCTCAATCGTTCCTGAATGCTTACAAAGAACCGCAGAACCGGAGTCCTTCGCTGAGACGTGTTCAATTCCTGTTCCAACGACTGGCGCCTCTGGCACGAGAAGTGGAACTGCTTGACGTTGCATATTCGCACCCATTAATGCACGGTTCGAGTCGTCGTTTTCCAAAAATGGAATACATGCTGTCGCCGCAGATACAACTTGCTTCGGTGATACGTCCATGTAGTCAATGAGCTCGCGTTTAAAAATCGCGTTGTCTCCACGGAACCGAGCGTAACAACTTTCATCAGCAAATGTTCCGTCATCATTTAATCTTTCATTCGCCTGAGCAACGACATAGTTGTCCTCTTCGTCGGCTGTTAAATAATCGATCTGGTCCGTAACCTTTCCAGTCTCTGGATCAACCCGTCTATATGCTGTTTCAATAAAGCCGTATCTATTTACTTTCGCATACGTTGACAACGAGTTAATCAGGCCGATATTTGGACCTTCCGGCGTCTCAATCGGACACATCCGTCCATAGTGAGAGTAGTGAACGTCACGCACTTCCATACCTGCACGTTCTCTCGTAAGACCACCTGGCCCTAACGCAGAAAGGCGGCGTTTATGGGTTAATTCAGCAAGTGGATTCGTCTGATCCATGAATTGTGAAAGCTGTGAGCTTCCAAAGAACTCTTTAATCGAAGCGATCACAGGTCGGATATTAATTAATGCTTGTGGCGTAATCACGTTAGTGTCCTGAATGGACATCCTTTCGCGTACGACTCGCTCCATTCTAGAAAGACCAATTCTAAATTGGTTTTGTAACAACTCTCCAACGGAACGAAGACGACGGTTCCCGAGATGATCGATATCATCTGTATTCCCAACGTCATGAAGTAAATTAAAGAAATAGTTAACAGATGCGATGATGTCTTCTGGCGTGATGTTTTTTACAGTTTCATCTGTTTCCGATCCATTACTGATCACATTAATGACCTGCTCACCTTCAGAATCATGAGGTGCAAAAATTTTGATTGATTGAATTTTTATTTCATCTTCATCGACAACCCCACCGTATGGGCGGAACGTCCGATAGCCGACATTTTTTTCTAGTGCCGGTAGTATTTTATCAAGCAATCTACGATCGAGAACATCGCCAACGTCTGCGAGCACTTCACCCGTTTCAGCATCGACTAACTTTTCTGCTAATCGCTGGTTGAAGAGGCGATTTTTAATGTGCAGCTTTTTATTAATTTTGTAACGTCCAACATTCGCGAAATCATAACGCTTCGGATCGAAGAAACGTGTTTCGATTAGACTTTTCGCGTTATCAATCGTAGGCGGCTCACCTGGTCGTAAGCGCTCATAGATTTCAAGCAACGCTTTCTCCGGGCTATCCGTATTATCCTTTTCTAACGTATTTCTAATAAATTCATTTTCTCCAAGAAGATCGATGATTTCTTGATCAGAGCCAAACCCTAGCGCACGGATCAATACAGTAATCGGAATTTTCCGCGTCCGATCAATTCTTACATAGACGATGTCTTTAGCATCTGTCTCAAATTCGAGCCATGCTCCTCGGTTTGGTATAACGGTAGCTGTAAAACCACGCTTCCCGTTTTTATCTAATTTCTCACTATAGTAAACACTTGGCGAACGAACGAGTTGTGATACAATGACTCGCTCAGCTCCATTAATAATAAACGTCCCATTTTCTGTCATGAGCGGGAAATCACCCATGAACACCTCTTGCTCTTTAACTTCACCTGTTTCCTTGTTAATGAGCCGGACCTTCACACGTAGTGGCGCTGAGTATGTAACATCTCGCTCCTTCGATTCTTCTACTGAATATTTTGCTTCGCCGAGACTGTAATCGACAAATTCGAGCACGAGGTTTCCTGTGAAATCCTCAATCGGAGAAATATCTTGAAACATCTCGCGCAATCCCTCATCAAGAAACCATTGATAGGATGCCGTCTGGATCTCAATCAGATTCGGAAGCTCCAACACTTCGTTAATTTTTGCATACGATCTTCTTTGGCGGTGGCGTCCGTACTGAACTAGTTGACCTGTCAACTCATTCACCCCTTAAATCATGCATTTTAATGTCATAGAATCGCTTAAAGAAATTAGCGTGCGGGCCCCAATTATGGCCTCGCATTGCTTTTGAACACTTAGACTACTAACAAAGGCTCATAAACTGGATGGGCCTTAATTAATAGAACAAAAAGAAAAAGGGTATATTTACACGATTTCCCCTAAGCCTTCATGTAATGAAAGGCTAAATTTGTAGCGAATTAGATAGATAACATAGCTCTACACGTTCTTAAGTGCACAACTATGCTTCTGTCTACGCCCTCGACATCTTGTCGAGCGACAAGATGCCTTTATCTAATTATAGAAGTGTCGCCAATCCTTGTATTATTTATACATGACAAAAAGAACCTTCTCGCCTAACCTTTTTTCAAAAACAAAGAGTATAGAAGGCAATTTGCCTCAGGAGCGGTGAAGGATCTTTCATCTGTCACTCATAGAATTGACGTTCTTAAGCGTTAGCATTATATAATGCTACCACACCCCATATTTTGTGTCAACTAATTTTTTCTTAGATTAATTAATTTGAAATTAATCAATCTCCTACGAAGCATCTATTTTCCAGTTATTCCTTGTCAGTAAATTGTTTTTCCACTATAATTCAAAATCAAAAGCTTTTGAATTTTTAGATTAATTGGAGGGGTAGCTTATTGTGACGCAAGTAACGAAGAGTGACATTCTTGATCTAGATGCTTCAACGCTAGCTAAAAAAATTAAACATGGCGAAATGAGCTCAACCGAGGCAACCACGATCTATATTGAACATCTAAAGCATGTGAACGTGCGGATTAACTGTTTAGTCGAAGAACGCTTTGAAAAAGCATTACAGGAAGCCAAAGAATACGATAAACTACGCGAGCAGGGTATCATTCAAGGTAAGCTTTTCGGTGTGCCGATTACTGTCAAAGACATGTTCAATGTAATCGGAATGAAAACGACGTCTGGCCTCGTTCACCGGGCAAAAGAAATTGAAAATGAAGACGCTGAGGTTATTAAAAGATTAAAACGTGAAGGTGCTGTCATTATCGGGAAAACAAACACTGGCGTACTCGGTCTCCATTTTGAATCATCAAACAAGTTACATGGAACGACAAATAACCCGTGGGATGAGTCGCGGACAGCCGGAGGCTCTAGTGGTGGATGTGGGGCACTCGTTGCAAGTGGTGGAGCCTCTGTCAGTGTCGGTTCAGATATTTTTGGCTCACTTCGCAATCCCGCACACTTCAATGGGGTCATCACATTCAAAGGCGGGGCACGGCAAGTTCCGAATGAAGGTCATATTCCATCACCTGCCGCCTATCCATTACAAGAAGCAATGTTAGGGATTGGCGCATTAAGTAAATCGGTTGCGGACGCAGAACTTATCAACTCAATTATCGCCTTCAAAGAACCTGAAAAGGTTGATTATAATGAATTTCGCTTACTTATCCCGAAACCAAAATACAAAATTACTAGCGATACGCGAAATGGTCTCGATGCCGTTCGAGCCTTTTTAAGTGAATCATATCCTGTTGAAACGAACGTAGACGTTCCACATTTACATTCGATGCTTACCATTGATCATTTGCAAATTTTATCGATTGATGGCGGAAAAGACGTTTGGCCGATTGCGTTCAACGACGATGACCGGTTCCCGCTCTTTCGAACGCTTTTCCGAGAACTCACCCGAAAAAACACAGATTACGACTACTTTTTCTTAAAAACGATGGCCCTCGGAAAGGTTGGGACGATACTCTTCGGAACATCTTCAAAAAATATCGCAGGACTTGAAAGAAAAATTGCGAAAAAAATCGAAGACGTGAACCAATTTTTAAATAAATCGATTTTAATTTTGCCTTCATATCCAACACCAGCAAAAAAGCATCGGGCGCTCGATGGTGAAGTATTTTCAAATTCATTAAAGGTATTAAGAAAAATGCCATATACGAGTTATCCTAATGTTCTCGGATTACCAGCGTTGTCTATTCCGATAACTGAAGATTCTAACGGTTTGCCAATTAGTCTCCAATTGATTAGTCGAATCGGAAATGAACAGGCTCTATTCCACTACGGAAAGATTCTTGAAAAAGAGTTCAGAGGTTACAAACGCGCGAAACACCTTGAGCATAGTTAACTAAGTAGTTAGGCATGCTTCACGGCACGAAAAATAAAATAACCCTTTCGTCTGGTGACAATCTCTACTTCTTTGAACAAAGACATTAACTCATTTTTCGCGGACGGGGCTCCTTGTTTTTTTTGGATAACAATCCATAACTCCCCGTTTGGCTTCAACCATTCATAAGCTTCGCGAAACAATGCATAGACCACTTTTTTACCAGCACGAATCGGCGGGTTTGATAAAATTGCTGCATAGTCTGCTTTCGGTACATTTTGAAACAAATTGCTTTTTTGAACGATTGCATTTGAAATCTGATTCACTTGACGATTTTTTTCTGCAAGGGCGAGAGCGCGTTCATTAATGTCAACTAAGACAACGTCTCGGCTCGGTTCACTTTTAGCGAGCGCTAAGCCGATGGGACCATACCCACAGCCGACATCTAGTATCGGACCTGCTTCAGACGGAAAATTGAAAGAGTCGATTAATAACTTTGTTCCAAAGTCTATCTGTCCTTTAGAAAAAACACCAAAATCAGATGCGAATTTGATTAGATTACCACGAAGGTCTGCTTCATAACTAGTTGGTGAACTTTTTGAAGTTGGTTTCTCAGAATAGTAATGCTCCATCAAATATCACTCTCCCTTGATTAGTCAATGGTGACAAAATGAACAGGGTATACCAATAGTGTGGCATACCCTGTTCATTTTAATCTTTTATTTATTTAAGTTCTACACCTGCACCGACTTCTTCAAGCTTAGCTTTAATTTCTTCTGCTTCTTCTTTTGCTACGCCTTCTTTAACTGGGTTTGGTGCATTGTCAACGAGGTCTTTCGCTTCTTTCAAGCCGAGGCCAGTAATTTCGCGAACTGCTTTGATAACTTTAATCTTGCTCGCTCCTGCCTCTTCAAGAACAACATCAAATTCAGATTGTTCCTCAGCACCGTCACCCGCTGCTGCTCCACCTGCTACTGCAACAGGCGCTGCAGCTGTAACACCGAACTCTTCCTCAATTGCTTTAACTAAATCGTTTAATTCTAAAACTGTCATTTCCTTTATCGCTTCAATGATTTGATCTTTACTCATTTTAATTTTTCCTCCTTAATTTCTAATCACATTTAGTTGATTGAATGAACTATCGCTAGACCGCTTTATTAAGCGCCTTCTTCTTCTTTTTGTTCAGCAACTGCTTTCGTAGCCAATGCAAAGTTACGCATTGGTGCTTGCAATACGCTAAGCAACATGGAGAGTAGTCCTTCTTGAGATGGAAGCTCCGCAAGTGCCTTGATTTCATCAACAGAAACAAGGTTTCCTTCAATGACACCTGTTTTGATTTCTAATGCTTCGTTTTCCTTTGCAAAGGAATTTAATACTTTCGCAGGTGCGACAACGTCCTCATTACTAAAAGCAATCGCTGTCGGTCCGATGAGTTGCTCATCAAGCTCTGTCATGTCCACTTCTGCTGTAGCCCGACGCACTAACGTATTTTTATAAACTCTGAAATCAACACCCGCTTCACGAAGCTGTTTACGAAGCTCTGTCATATCTGCTACATTCAGTCCGCGGTAGTCAACGAGAATTGTTGACTTGCTCGATGTTAATTTCTCTGTAATTTCACTCACTACTTGTTTCTTACTTTCAACTTTATTGCTCACTATAGTGACACCTCCTAAAAGTTCGTCCATACCTACCTAGTCAATGTTGAGCTAAGTGCTAGAGGCTCGAGGCAGGAAATAGTCCCTACTCTCGACATTAAAAAACCTCCATGCCGATCGACATGGAGGTTATATAGACAGAAGCATCGAACGTTCGCGCCCTGTCTTTTAACAACCTCGGCTGGATAATTAAGTGCGTAAGCACCCCTGCTGTCTACGGTATGATTGATCTCAAATTTTCACTTGTCTTAGTATAATCGTCTCCGATTTCTAAGTCAATACTTTTATGCGTAAGGAGCTGGATTAATTTTAATACCCGGTCCCATCGTTGAAGTCAAGGCGATGTTTTTAAAGTACGTGCCTTTTGCTGAAGCTGGCTTTGCTTTTGCAAGCGTATCGATAATGGAATCAAAGTTTTCAACGAGTTTGTCTGTTTCAAACGATGCTTTCCCAATCGGGCAATGGACGTTTCCTGCCTTATCGAGACGATACTCTACTTTACCAGCTTTAATTTCTTCCACCGCTTTTTCAACTTCAAATGTGACCGTCCCTGTTTTCGGGTTTGGCATTAAGCCTTTTGGTCCAAGGACACGACCAAGCTTCCCGACTTCAGCCATCATATCAGGTGTTGCCACGATGACGTCAAAATCAAACCATCCTTGGTTAATTTTATTAATATAATCCTGTTCACCTACGAAGTCTGCACCTGCAGCTTCTGCTTCTTTCGCTTTTTCACCCTTTGCAAAAACGAGAACGCGAAGCGTTTTGCCAGTACCGTTCGGTAGCACGACTGCTCCACGGATTTGCTGATCATTTTTACGCGGGTCAACCCCTAGGCGAACAGCAATTTCAACGGTTTCATCAAAATTTGCTTTCGCTGTTTGTTTCACGAGTTCAACTGCTTCTTTTGCATTATAAAGCTTTGAACGGTCAACAAGCTTTGCAGCTTCTTGATATTTCTTACCTTTCTGTTTCATTGCATTTTTCCTCCCTATAGTGGTTAAACGGATGTTCCTCCCACGTCATTCAAACAGACACGATGGAATTAGTCTTCAATTGTAATTCCCATGCTACGTGCTGTTCCTTCCACCATTCTCATTGCTGCTTCTACATCTGCAGCATTTAAGTCAGGCATTTTCAACTCAGCAATTTCACGAACTTTTGCACGTTTGACAGTTGCAACTTTTTTCGTGTTTGGCTCACCTGAACCTAACTTGATTCCTGCTTCTTGTTTCAATAAGACAGCAGCTGGTGGCGTCTTTGTAATAAATGTAAATGAACGATCTTCAAAAACAGTAATTTCTACAGGAATGATAAGGCCCGCTTGTTCTTGCGTTTGAGCGTTAAATTCTTTACAGAACCCCATGATGTTAATTCCTGCTTGACCTAGTGCTGGTCCAACCGGTGGAGCTGGATTCGCTTTACCTGCTGGAATTTGAAGCTTCACTACTTGGATTACTTTTTTAGCCACGTGACACACCTCCTTAAGTCCGTGATGTGGTAATTGGGCTGAATCATAGTGTTCAACTCACAGGCTGTGAGCTAGCTCGACGCTATTCATTTGAACACGTACTTTGACCCTCCCACCCGATACACAATATTGTGTATAAAAACAAAAGACCCTTATTGGCTTTTGAAACATTAAAATTCTATCATTTCTAGTTAACAAAAGCAATAAGAGATCACGTTTTCAATTAAAGTCGTTCAATTTGGGTGAAGTCTAATTCGACTGGTGTTTCCCTTCCGAACATGTTGACGTGTACTTTTACCTTTTCTTTGTCGAGATCGATTTCTTCAATCTTTCCAACAAAGTCAGCAAAAGGTCCGTCTATTACTTTAACACTTTCTTCTATTTGGAAATCGACCTCTGGCTTCGGCGTATCATAGCCCATGCTTTTCAATATTGTGTCGACTTCTTCTGGTAAAAGCGGGGTAGGCTTTGAGCCTCCACCACTCGATCCAACAAATCCTGTCACACCTGGTGTGTTTCGAACGACGTACCAAGAGTCATCCGTCATCACCATTTCGGTTATGACGTAACCTGGGAACACTTTACGTAATTTCGTTTTCTTTTTTCCATCTTTAATTTCAGTTTCTTCTTCGACTGGAACTAGGACTCGAAATATCTTATCGGACATCCCCATCGATTCGACACGTTTCTCTAGGTTTGTTTTCACTTTATTTTCATATCCGGAATACGTATGCACAACGTACCAACTTTTTTCCATAACAAATAGGACGCTTCGTCCTTCCCTCCCCAATGCGTTTACTTTACATTTTAGCCTGTCGTATGAAGATCTATAACGTTTATTCTGAAATTAGCTGAAGCAGAGATGATATGCCATAGTCAACAACGACGAAGAAGAGCGTCACAAAGGCAACCGTTGCGATAACTGTAATCGTATATTTTACTAATTCTTCCCTTGTTGGCCAGCGGACTTTTTTCATTTCACTGACGACATTTTTTAAAAACTGGCTCACTTTCTTGAACATGGTCCTTATTTAATCTCCTTCCCAACTTCAGCAGCGGTAGTATTCATTCTCATGATAGAAATGGCATTACTCCTTGTACAGAGCAATGCTTCACTAGAAATCGCTTGCATTATTTCGTCTCTTTATGGAGCGTGTGGGCGTTACACGTTTTGCAATGCTTTTTCAGTTGTATTCTTGCCGTTTCTGTTTGTTTATTTTTAGTTGTTGTGTAATTTCGACTTCCACATTCTGCGCATGCTAGCGTCACTTTCGTCCGCATGTCGGCACCTTCCTATATTTTCGCTATTTACATCGGTTACTAAGACTCCCACCTAAAGAAAGGCGGGAGTGAAGTGCCACCAAACTTGCAGACATTCATTGAAACTTGCGATTATAGTATCTGCACGTACATCCGACGTTACGTTGGCGCTAAGCTTTTATATGAATACTTCGTCTAGATCAAATCTACTTTATCACAGCTAAAAACAGCATGTCAACGAATGATTACAAGAACTGAATGGAATAAATGAGAGAACTTCTTGTCATTTGCTGCTAGGTACGTTTATAGTTTTTGAGATTTTATGAAGTGCAATTTTACATATAAAACAGTTAATTTAATAATGAAAAGCAGTCTATTATTGGGGTTCATGTGTGCTAATTATAAGCATGAATTATTACGCAATTCTGTTATTTTTAAAGACTTATTTCTCTTAATTCTAAATAGCGCTCAAGCTTTCTTTTTACTCGTTGCAACGCATTATCAATCGACTTTACGTGACGGTTTAAATCACTAGAGATTTCTTGGTAAGAACGCCCATCTAAATAATGCATAAGCACTTGTCGCTCTAGATCACTTAATACTTCTGTCATTTTATGCTCAATATCACTAAACGCTTCACGGTTAATAAGAAGTTTTTCGGGATCTGTTTTTCGTGTGCTTGTTATTACATCCATTAACGTTCGATCAGAATCTTCATCATAGATGGGCTTGTCCAATGAAACGTAAGAATTAAGTGGGATATGCTTTTGTCGCGTCGCTGTTTTGATTGCAGTGATCATTTGTCTCGTAATGCAAAGATCAGCGAATGCTCTAAATGAGGCTAGCCTGTCCTCTCTAAAGTCTCGAATCGCTTTGTAAAGCCCGATCATTCCTTCTTGAACGATATCCTCTCGATCTGCTCCAATCAGGAAGTAAGAGCGAGCTTTTGCTCTGACAAAATTTTTGTATTTTTTTAGTAGGTATTCAAGGGCTAACGCATCCCCATCGCGAATCATCGTGATAAGTTCTTCATCCTTTACTGTTTCGAATTCCTTCGTTTCTGCGATGCTTATCATGTTCAATTCGAATCCCCCCGACCCGTGTTGTAAAAAGTCGAAAAATTACTTATTTTATAAAAATGAGATTATTCCCATTATATAACAGCGTTTACAAATGCGTCAACATCATTCATAGCAAGCCTCTGCGCATTTTCTCAAACTTTGCTTGAATTTCGGGCGAGAGTCGGACCTTTGAGTTTCGTTTGACTGTGTAATGGTCGGCAATATTTTTTTCAATGCCTTTTTCAATTTTGGTCATTTCGTTGAATAATTCGCGAGCTGACTTTCGTAAAGCGCCTTGCCCAAAGATTGCCTTTTGTTCCGCATAATCTGATGTTGCGACGTGTATTTGAGTTAATACATCCTTTAACTGAATTGCGAGCTGTTCAATTTTCTCATCTGCTGTTTCGTTTTCATTCGTATATATAATCGTTAAGTCATGTCTGTTATACACTTGTTGAATTCCTGGTACGAGGTGGGCATCAAATACAATAATCACTTTGAAGCCTGTGTAGGCTTGATATTCCGCCATTTTAGCAATGAGGTGATCACGTGCACTGGCCATGTCTATTTTCTTTAACCTCTGCAACTCCGGCCAATCTCCGATAATGTTATATCCATCTACGATTAAAATGTCCATCCGACTAACCCCCTAAAGGGCTTCGTTTACGAAGGACTTCATACATTAAAATAGCAGCGGCAACCGAGGCGTTCAGTGATGTCACGTTTCCTTTCATCGGAAGGTTGACAAGAAAATCACACTTTTGCTTAATTAGCCGGCCGATTCCTTTTCCTTCACTGCCAATAACGAGGCCAACTGGCATATCATAATCAACTGCACGAAAGTCTTGCTTCGCATCTGCATCCGAGCCTACAAACCAAAGCCCGCGTGCTTTTAGTTCTTCCATCGTTTGGGCGATGTTACTTACCCGCACAACAGATACGTGCTCAATAGCACCTGTAGACGCTTTGGCGACAGCTGCTGTTAAACCAGCGGAGCGCCGCCTCGGGATAATGATCCCATGTGCCCCTACGCTATCAGCAGTACGTAAAATCGAACCTAAATTATGGGGGTCTTCGATTTCATCGAGAATGAGGAAAAATGGGGCTTCATTGACTGCTTCTGCCTTTTTAAATAGCTCATCAATCGTTGCATATTCATATGCTGCAACTGAGGCAACGACTCCTTGATGATTTGTTGTTTCTGCGAGACGATCAAGGCGTCTCTTCGGAACGAATTGAATGAGGGCACCGCTCCGCTTGGCAAGGTCAATTAGTTCGTTCATTTGCCCCCCACGTGACCCTTCATTAATCCAGATTTTATTCATTTCACGTTGTGCTCGAAGTGCTTCAAGCACGGGATTTCGACCGATTATTAGTTCACTCGCCATACTTACTCACCTTTTTCTAAAGATTGTTCAATACTCATTATCGTCGCTAAAATAACTTCACGCATTCGCTCCTCTTGATTTAACAAATAATGGTATCCAATTAACGCTTCAAAAGCTGTGCTATACCGATACGTATGGACGTCGGTATTCTTCGGAATCGTACCAGATTTGGCATTCCTGCCTCGTCTAATGACTGCCTCTTCTTCATTTGTAAAAAATTGCTCCGCTGTTAGTTTGTGAATTACGGCCGCTTGAGCTTTTGCGGAGACATATTTTGTCGATTGATGATGTAACAGATGGGGACGTACTTCACCTTTTTTTAATAAATGCTCACGAATATATAGCTCAAAAGCGGCATCTCCCATATAGGCAAGCGCTAAAGCATTAAGTTGCTTCACATCTGTTGCTTTCATGTTAATTTTTCCTTTTCCAACGTACACCTTGAGGGGTATCTTCAAGAATAATTTGTTTTGCAAGCAATTGATCTCGAATTTCATCTGCTCTTTCAAATTGGCGTGCTTTTCTCGCTTCATTTCGCTCTTCAATGAGTTGTTCAATTTCTGATTCAAGCATTTCTTCTTCGTGCTTTAATGAGATCCCTAGGACAGAAGCAATTTCTTCAAAAATCGACATAAATGTTGAGAGGATTTGCTTTGATGAATTTTTATTTTCTAAATAAAGATTCGCTTCTCTTGCTAGGTCAAAAAGAACAGAAATCGCGTTAGCTGTATTAAAGTCATCATTCATCGCTTGAATAAAATCTGCTTTTAATTGTGCAATGACATCAAGTGTTCGTTCGTCATTGTCTAAATTTGTCGAATGCTGAAGACGATGATCCAAATTGTGCATTGTAACTTTCAAGCGCTCAAGTCCACTGCGGGCACTTTCTAGCAGTTCATCGTTAAAGTTAATCGGATTTCGATAATGAACCGATAGCATAAAGAAGCGAACGACTTCTGGATCATGCTGTTTAATAAGTTCGTGAACTAACACGAAGTTACCAAGTGATTTGGACATTTTCTCATCGTTGATTTGGATATAGCCATTATGCATCCAATAATTTGCGAATGTTTTTCCTGTTAATGCTTCAGTTTGCGCGATTTCATTTTCATGATGGGGAAACGTTAAGTCTTGACCACCAGCATGAATATCAATCGTTTCACCTAAATATTTCTTTGCCATCGCTGAGCATTCAATATGCCAACCAGGCCTTCCTTTGCCCCATGGACTGTCCCACGAAATCTCATTACCCTTCGCTTCCTTCCATAGCGTAAAGTCAAGAGCATCCTCTTTTTTCTCTCCAACTTGAATACGTGCACCGAGATGGAGATCGTCAATCGATTGGTGGGAAAGCTTCCCATACTGCTGAAACTCGCGAGTCTTAAAGTAAACATCGCCTCCCGCTGCGTAAGCATAGCCCTTTTCAATGAGACCCTCGATAAATGCGATGATCTCTTGCATGTTTTCGAGAACACGAGGATGGTCATCTGCCTTTTGGACACCGAGAGCTTCCACATCGGAAAAATACGCTTGAATAAATCGTTCAGCTAATTCTGGCACTTCCTCATTCGCTGCATTTGCCGCTTCAATGATTTTATCGTCAACATCTGTAAAGTTAGATACGTAGTGTACATCATAACCTCGGTATTGAAAATAACGACGAACCGTATCAAAGACAATTGGCGGTCTCGCATTACCGATATGAATATAGTTGTATACAGTAGGACCACAGACGTACATTTTCACTTTATTTTCTTCAATTGGAATGAACGTCTCTTTTTTTCGTGTTAGTGTGTTGTAAATTTTTATCGTCACCAGTCCCGCTCCTTTGTTCCAATAATTTTAATTTGTTTTCAAGTTCGGTCATTTGCTCTTGTAGCTGTGAGACTTGAGTCACCAGTTCTTCGTGTTCATCCGAGCGATGGATACGTATCCCGTCTTGTACGACTACCTTTCCTGGTATGCCTACGACGGTTGAGTTTGGAGGCACATCGTTTAAGACGACGGAACCGGCTCCAATTTTCGAATGCTCACCGAGCGTAATTGCTCCGATTACTTTAACTCCTGTTGAAATTAATACATGATCCTTCACCGTTGGGTGGCGCTTACCTTTTTCTTTTCCGGTTCCTCCTAATGTCACGCCTTGGAATAGCACAACATCATCACCAATTTCACACGTTTCCCCGATTACAATTCCCATCCCGTGGTCGATGAAAAGACGACGCCCAACTGTTGCACCTGGATGAATTTCAATTCCTGTAAAAAAACGACTTAGTTGAGAAGTGAAACGCGCAAGGAAAAACATCCGCCTTTTCCATAACCAATGGGAAAGACGATGTGCCCAAATGGCATGTAGTCCGGAATATGTTAGGATAACTTCAAAAGCGCTTCTTGCTGCTGGATCATGCTTAAATACAACATCTATGTCTTCGCGAAGTCTTTTAAACACCGCAGACCCTCCATCCTGTTCCTGAAGTTTCGATTGCTTCACAAGGTAACACAGAGCCAAGAACCCTTCTCGTAAGAGCACTACAATGGGCTATGGCACCTCCTACCGTCAACTGTTTACTCCGTCATTCGCCAAATACGACTTAAAAAGTATGAAAAAAAGCATCTCTGTGTCCGAAGACACAGAGACGCTTCTATTGCGTGGTTCCACTCTGCTTACACAACGCTGTTGCATTGTACTTTTTGTCCACTAACGGAGACTCCCGCTTTTGTTTACAGTGCAAAGAACTTCAACAAAAGACTCTGAGGTGCATTTCAAGACTGTGCTTCATAAATCACTTTCAGCGCAAGGTGATTCTCTCTACATGAAGCGTTCAATCTTTACTTTTCCTCATCATTGTTTTCGACGATGTATACTCTTACTCATTTAAAAAGGAAGCTAAGCGCGTCATAATGACATCTTTTCCAATTAATGAAATCGATACAGGGAGCTCAGGCCCTCTCGTCTCACCTGTAGTTGCTACACGAATCGGCATGAAGAGACGTCTCCCTTTTTGTCCCGTTTTCTTTTGGACTGCTTTCGTAGCTGCCTTTATTGCTTCAGGGGTAAAGCTTTCAATTTCAGAAACTTCAGCGTGAAATGCGGCTAACACATCATGTGCTTGCTCCTCATTTAAAACCTTTTTCGCCTCTTTATTATACTTAAGATCCGTTTGAAAAAACAAGTTTGTTAGCTCAACGATTTCTGCCCCATATGACAACTGCTCTTGGTAAAGCCCGATTAAATCCTCTGCCCACTTTCTTTCCTCCGTTGTCATCTCTTCAGGTAAGCGACCCGCTTCTACTAAAAATGGGAGAGCTAAATCAATGATGTGTTCACGGCTACTGTTTTTTATATATTGATTGTTCATCCATTCTAACTTATGCACGTCAAAAACGGCAGGTGATTTTGACAAACGTTTCGGATCAAATATGTCAATAAACTGTTCCTTAGAAAAAATTTCTTCCTCACCTTCAGGCGACCATCCTAGGAGCGTAATAAAATTAAATAATGCTTCTGGTAAATACCCAAGTTCCTCATATTGCTCAATGAACTGAATAATCGATTCGTCGCGTTTGCTCAGCTTTCTACGACTTTCATTCACGATAAGTGTCATATGTCCAAACTGAGGGGGCTCCCAACCGAACGATTCATAGATCATTAGCTGACGAGGGGTATTGGAAATATGATCGTCCCCTCTTAAAACGTGAGTAATTTTCATAAAATGATCATCAACCGAAACTGCAAAGTTATAAGTTGCAATGCCGTCTTTTTTTATAATGACGAAATCTCCAATCCCATCCGATTCAAACGACACGTCTTCTTTCACAATATCGTGAAAGGAATACACTTTCCCGGCAGGAACTTTAAAGCGCACACTTGGCTTTCGCCCTTCTGCTTCAAGCGTCGCTCGCTCTTCGTCCGTTAAATTGCGACATTTTCCTGAATATCTTGGCATTTCGTCCCTCGCTCGTTGGGCTTCACGTTCGGCCTCGAGCTCTTCTTCTGTACAGTAACACTTGTAAGCAAGTCCACGTTCCATCAATTGATTCGCGTGGTCCGTATATAGATGCAGACGTTCAGTCTGACGATAAGGACCGTAATCCCCTTGCTTATCGATGCTTTCATCCCAATCTATTCCAAGCCATGTTAAATATTTTAATTGGCTTTCTTCTCCGCCTTCAATGTTCCGACTCGCATCCGTGTCTTCAATCCGAATAATGAACGTTCCTTTTTGTGAACGAGCAAACAAGTAGTTAAATAGAGCAGTCCTGGCGTTTCCAATATGGAGATGCCCCGTCGGACTTGGTGCATATCGTACTCTAACTTCGCTTCCCATTTTTATCTTACACCATCCAATATCGTATTAGTTTATGTTAGCTTTTGTAAAAGAACGACCGCTTGTGCCGCGATTCCTTCTTCTCTACCGACAAAGCCTAGTCTTTCACCGGTCGTAGCCTTAACATTAATTTGTGTAACGCTTGCATCAAGTATTTGTGCAATGGATTCTCTTATTGCCTCAATATGCGGCGCCATTTTAGGCTGTTGGGCAATAATCGTACTATCCAAGTTTCCTAGAGTATACCCTTTTTGTCTCACTTGCTTCCAGATTTGCTTCAGCAATTCACGTGAATCGGCATCTTTAAACGCAGCATCAGTATCAGGAAAATGCTTCCCGATATCTCCAAGGGCTACTGCACCGAGGCAGGCGTCACTAATCGCATGTAACAATACGTCCGCATCCGAGTGACCGAGCAACCCTTTCGTATGAGGGATCTGAATACCACCGATAATTAATTTGCGCCCTTCCTGAAGTTGATGAATATCAAACCCTTGTCCAATTCGAATGTTCACGTCGTTCCCTTCTTCCATTCCAAAATAACATCAGCAAATTGTAGATCTGCTGGTGTCGTTAATTTTACGTTCGTCTCGTCACTGACAACGATTGCTACATTCCGTCCAAGCGCCTCAACGAGCGACGCATCGTCTGTCGCCGTAAAGTTCATTTGCTCTGCACGTTCATACGCTTCATATAAAAGTGTATAGCGAAAAGCTTGTGGCGTCTGAACGGCCCATAGGTGAGAGCGATCAACTGTCTCTATAATAACAGAACCGTCACTTCGTTTAAGTGTATCTTTAATCGGAACGGCTAAAACGGCTGCATCGTGTGCAGCCGCTTCTTTTGCCACTCGTGTAATCATATCAATTGTTACAAACGGTCGCGCCCCATCATGTACGAGCACAACCCCTTCTTGTGGAAGGGCTTTTAATCCGTTAAAGACGCTTTCTTGCCGCTCAGATCCTCCAGTGACAAGCTGAGTTACCTTTGAGAGTTGAAATTCTTCAACAAGCATACGAAAGTTTTCTTTTTCTTTTTCACTTACGACGAGCACAATTTCCTTGCAATTTTGATCTTGTTGAAAAGTAGATAACGTATGCACGATAACAGGCTTTTCATCAAGTAAAATAAACTGTTTATTTTTCCCCGCTTGCATTCGCTTCCCCTGACCCGCTGCAGGGATAATGACTCGATATTCCACGTTTCCATGAACCCCTTCTCGATTACAATGCTTTTTCCATTAATTTCGG
>DKGN01000162.1 GCA_002453275.1 Caryophanales bacterium UBA6769 | reverse complement strand
ATGATTCCATCTAAGTAATGCCTCAATTGAGACTACTTCCATCGTATCTGTATTCACTTGTGGCTGATAAACGAGGAATAGTTCTTCTTTCTCTAATGCTTGGTGTAAATCACTCTCTAGCATAATCTGTTCTTGCAATGTTTTTGACATCGAAGAATGATACATTAAGTAACTTTCATTCTGCTGGAGAGCTTGAAGCATTGCAATGTTCGCGTTCTTGACTAAGTCTTCACTGGCGGTTCCATGCTCGGGATAAATCGCAACGCCAAAATTGACTGAAACGACAAAATGCAAGTCTTGGACGTAGACTGGTTCATTGAAACTGCGTTCAATGAGATGACACATTTGCTTAATTTCTTCTTCATTTTTAATTGGAGATAAAAGGAGCGTAAATTCATCGCCCTTATATCGAGAAATTAAAATCTCTTCCTTGATCACTTTACGAAGCCGATTCGAAAAAGCAATTAATAAATTATCACCGAACGAGTGACCTAGAGTATCATGGATGTTCTTGAAGCGTTCGATATCAACGAGCAGGACTGCGGTTTTTTCCTCTGGACGTTGCTTAATTGCTTCCTGCAAACGTTCGTTAAACATGCGTCGGTTCGGCAAATTTGTGAGCTCATCGTAATAGGCCATATATTTTATTAAATCTTTGTCCTTTTTTTGTTGAGTAATATTTTCAAATACGATAATCGAGCCGGCAGTCTTTTCATTTTCTTTATATGTCGTGACTGTGTAGGAAACGGGGATTTTCGTCCCATCTTTTGTATAAAACCAACCCTCTTCAACCCATCGTTTCTTCTGCTCGTTTAAAAATAAATCAGTTTTTATACAAGGCTCACGTTCCTTATGAAACACTGTTTGACAAATGTTCTTACCTAGAAGTTCACTTTTAGACCAGTGCAACATTCGTTCAGCTTCTTCGTTCATAAAAGTTAACTTTCCTTGAAGATCACAAACGAAGAGGCCCTCACCCATGTTCGTTGTAATCGTATGAAGAAACCTTTCATTCTTCTTTAATTCATCTTCGGCTTTTTGTTGCTTAAGAAATGGCTCTTTCACAGACGAATAGTACAAGGCTTTCAGTAATGAATAAGCTGCAAACACTTGAAAAATATGGCCGACAAAATTTTGAACGTCATACACATTGCCGTATTTCGTATACATAACGTCACTTAAAATGAAGTAAAAAGATGCCATAATTAACATGTTGTAATAAGCGTGTTCAAACTTATACTTCTTTACAATTAAGAGAATAATGAAAGCCTGAAGCGCGAGCACTGCATATTGTAAACTGTTTTTTAACGGCGTCGTTCCTATCCCATCGACAACTAAGTCCGGAAGAAGCTGTACAGGATGGTGTAAGATTAAAATCCAAACGAGAGAATATACGATTGCTAGACCATAAGCAATTCCCATACTCCTTCGAGAGATTGTTTTTTCTTTCAAGGATACGACTAATAGTAGTGCAAAGGCGATGACAATCCGATTGATCATATAAAACCAAGTTGCTTGGTAAGAAGAGCTTTCACCGAAGAAAAAGGGCATTCCTTCGTATGTAATCGCATGAAAAATTTCCATAATAGTGACCATTAAAAAAAATGAGCCTAGCACGAGTCGATGATACGATAACGTATGCGGAAAAAACATCCATGCTTGGATTGTAATGGTGGCTGATACGATAACGATAAAAAAAGCCATGATGAGATGGGCGGTGACATAATTTTCTTCACCAATCGTATTATAAATCGGTTGATTAAAAAGCAACGCTACCAACAATATGAATACTGGTGTAAGTGTGAGAATTTTATTTTTTTTAATAAAATCGAGCATACTTTTTTTATTTATAACCATTAGGTTACATCCTCTCGGAAGGTTTTCTAATTTGACTACGTTTAAAGTCAAGCTTGTATCGTGAGAAGACTATTAATTGATTAATGGCTAGCGAGTTCCGATAAGTTAGTCTGATCTGCTGAAGGCGAGATAGAGTCAATTTCGTTAAGCATAAACGATAGAACTTGTTTCTGATCAACATCGTAAAAAACGACTAAACCCTTCGCTTCGTCAATACTAATGAACCTTCCGAAAACTCCCTTTCGTCCTACTTTTCTATACACAATTTCAACGTGCACAAGTGTGTTATTGTGCAACCATTTTTTAAATAGAGTTAACTGCTTATCCATGATGCGGTCCCCCCCAACTTTCCATTTCACTTGATGTAAATCTAATAGATGAGTTTTTGTTACGAGGTATCCAACCAAAACAATAAATGATAGCGACTGAATGCACTGATTATCCGCTGATTGACAACTGAAAGTATGACGACAATCCCTTCGTTTTTGCATCGTTAATGTCTGCATAAAACTGAATTGATCGGTCATACCGCTTTTGTAAATCATTTGAAAAATCACGCTTCACGATAAACTGAATCGCCTCGTCCATGTTCGACAGCGCAAATGCTTTGAATTGTTCATCACCTTCAGATTCTTTGAGCACAGCACGGACTATGTTCTGGATATCATGTAATGTCAACATTGCATACACTCCCGTAGTTAAACACATTTAAGAATTTCATCATTTTGGATTTAAATTATGTCTTATAACATTTATTGCTGCCTGCATAGCTACGATAACTAGTCTTTTAAGTTGAATGTTTTGTCTTCTCTAGCCGTTTAGCAATACATGCGGATCAATGATTAACGCTACTTTTCCATCGTCTAAGATTGTTGCACTAGAAAGTGCAAACATATTTTTTAAGTAATCACCTAAAGGCTTAAGAATGACTTTACGCTGACCTAGCAACTTGTCTACAACGAGACCAAGTCGTTTTACACCTTCTCTGATGACAACAATGGCATCGTTATTATGCTTTTCTTTTTCATTTGATTGGTTAAATATTTTCTGCAGAAAAACGAGTGGAATGTCTTTTCCTTGATAATCCATTGCTTCATGAGTGTGTGCCGTCATGCTTTCTTCTTCTGAGAGTAGAATTGTATCTAAAACAGATGCACGTGGGATAGCGTAAATTTCTTTGCCTACTTTTACGAGTAATACCGATAAATTAGACAACGTTATGGGCAATTGAATTAAAAATTTACTCCCTTCACCTGCCGTTGATTCCACAGTAATTCTGCCCCGCAAGCTTTGAATTGTCGTTCGTACGATATCAAGTCCTATTCCTCGTTCCGCAGTTGTACTAAAGCCTGGCATAAAAATGAATGAATCGATTTCTTCAAATGGCATTACTACACTGCTTTCAATTACCTTTTGTATGGTCTTGTTACGATTGATCCCTGTTCCATCATCGCCCACTTCAATACAAACGTTATCCGTATCTTGATACGCACGTAATATGATCTTTCCTACAGGGGGCTTTCCCGCTTCTCTCCTCGCTGTCGGTGTTTCGATTCCATGGACAATGGAATTATGAATAAGCTGGAC
>DKGN01000201.1 GCA_002453275.1 Caryophanales bacterium UBA6769 | reverse complement strand
AGCCATTTTACATTGGTAAAATATTGTTTATCGGATTACTTCTTGTCGGTGTGATTGGATTACAGCTTGTGACAGATGAAACAGAAGTGAAAGAAGTTAAAGGGAGCAGTGGGTAATGGAGTGGTTTTTGTTATTATTTGCAGGATTATTTGAAGTCATTGGTGTTGTTGCATTGAATAAATTAAGCTTTAAATTGACGATTAAATGGTTTCTTATTTTATTTGGTGGGTTTGCGATTAGCTTAACTCTTTTAACGTTAGCAATGAAAGAGATTCCGATGGGGACGGCCTATGCAATTTGGACAGGAGTCGGAACAGTCGGAGGCGTGATTATGGGGATGATTTTTTATGGGGAGTCGCGGAGCGTCTTGCGGTTATTTTTTATTAGTTTGGTCGTTGTTGCTGCGGCTGGATTAAAACTAATTTCTTAACAATTCACAATTCTTCCATATTTATTACGATTTCATATATACTAGAGATAAGGCTTATATAAAAATGTAGAGGAGGCATAAAGTAATGGCTGAAACAATGCAAAAAAAATGGTTAAGTCTTTATCCTGAAGAAATTCCTCATCAGATTGATTATGATGAGAAGCCGCTCTATGCATATTTGCAAGAGGCTGCACAAAAGCAACCGCACAAAATTGCTTTTCACTTTTTAGGCAAAGAGATGAGTTACGCGCAAGTTTATGAAAGCGCTTTGAAATTGGCGAACGAGATGCGTGGCTTAGGATTGCAAAAAGGGGATAGGGCAGCAGTGATGCTCCCGAACTGTCCACAAGCTGTCATTAGTTACTATGCAATATTACTTGCTGGGGGTACCGTTGTCCAAACGAATCCGTTGTATACGGAACGAGAGCTTGAGCACCAATTAAAAGACGCTAAAGTAAAGATGATCGTCTGTGTCGATCTCGTTTATGCACGAGTGATGAAAGTAAAAGGGAATACGTCGCTTGAACATGTTATTGTGACTGGCATTAAAGATTACTTACCATTTCCAAAAAATTTACTGTATCCGTTCGTACAAAGAAGAGAGTATCCCGACCTCGATTTAAATATTCCGTACAATGAGATGACACATAAATTTACAGCTCTCATCAAGAGAGGCCAAGCAAATGAAATTGACGTTGAGATAAACCCGAAAAAAGACATTGCTCTTCTCCAATATACGGGTGGAACAACAGGACTTGCTAAAGGTGTAATGCTGACGCATTTTAATTTAACAGCGAATACACAACAATGTCGGGCATGGGTGCATAAAGCGGAAGATGGGGAAGAGGTCGTTCTTGCGATTTTGCCATTTTTCCATGTCTATGGGATGACTGTCGTTATGAACTTGTCCATTATGACGAGAGCAAAAATGCTCATTATGCCGAAATTTGATCCGCTAGATGCGTTGAAAACGATTCAAAAACATAAGCCAACCTTATTTCCAGGTGCACCTACGATGTATATCGGTATTTTAAATCATCCTGATGCAGGAGGCTATGATTTATCATCAATTGATGCTTGTATTAGTGGTTCTGCTGCCTTACCAAACGAAGTCCAACAACAATTTGAAAAGATTACAAAAGGTAGGTTAGTCGAAGGATATGGATTAACAGAAGCCTCGCCAGTGACACATGCTAATTTTATTTGGGGAAATCGTGTGTCAGGAAGTATTGGCGTACCTTGGCCTGATACAGATTCAAAAATCATGAAAGAAGATGGAACAGAAGCTGAAATAAAGGAAGTCGGTGAGCTTTGCATCAAAGGTCCACAAGTGATGCAAGGATATTGGAATCGACCAGAAGATACCGCTGAAACGTTGAAAGATGGCTGGCTTTATACCGGTGATATGGGTTATATGGATGAAAATGGTTACTTTTACATTGTAGACCGTAAATCCGATATGATTATTGCTGGTGGCTTCAATATTTATCCACGAGAAATTGAAGAAGTGTTGTATGAGCATGAGGCAATTGAAGAAGCGGTAGCTGTAGGTGTTCCAGATGAATACCGTGGTGAAACAGTGAAAGCTTTCATCGTTCTTAAAGAAGGCGCACAAGTGACAGAGGAAGAACTTGATGAATATTGTCGTAAGCATCTTGCCGCATACAAAGTTCCAAGACTTTACGAATTCCGGGATGAATTACCAAAAACAATGGTCGGTAAAGTTCTTAAGCGTGCCCTAATTGAAGAAGAGAAAGAAAAAGCGAATAAATGATGCACTGTTAATATTTTATGATTTTTTTTAAAGTAATTATGAATGATTATTCATTCATAAATGTCGGACTGTAATTTAGGTGAAAGGTAATAAACACCACTTAAATTACAGTCCTTTTTTACAGCTATGAACGAGAGGTAAGCAAGGAGCGGTCAATTTTGGCGGTCGACTTTTTTCCAGAGAGTGCCATCGTCAAGTCAAAATCCGCTAGCAAATTACGGATGACTTGTTTGACTCCTTTTTCGCCTGCGACGGCAAGACCGTACATATAAGGGCGACCAAGTAGTACGGCTGAAGCACCGAGCGCTATCGCTTTCATAATATCTGATCCACGGCGAATGCCACTATCCATTAGCAGCGTGATTCGACCTTGGGTGACATCAGAAATGTTAGCGAGAGCAGTAATCGCAGAAATTGCACCGTCAACTTGGCGCCCCCCATGATTTGAAACGATAATTCCATCAACACCATGATACATCGCAAGTTCAGCATCACCTGGATCTAAAATACCTTTTAAAATAATCGGCAACTTCGTATGTTCACGAATAAACTCAAGATCTTTCCACGTTAAGCTAGCGTTTGAAAAAATCCTTAAAAAATATTGAACGGCTGCTGTAACATCTTCTTCAGGAGGTTTGTCTAATTTGGAACGAAAAGCGGGATCAGATAAATAGTTTGCGATGCCCTCTGCTTGCAAAAAAGGCAAATAAGCATTTTCCAAGTCTTCTTCTCGCCAGCTTAGCATCGGTGTATCAAGGGTAATGACAAGTGCAGAATAACCGGACGCTTCCGCGCGTTGTAACATACTAGCAGTTACATCTTCATCTTTTCCCCAATAGAGTTGGAACCATCTTGTTTTATTGCCCATCGCTTCCGCAATGTCCTCCATTGAACGAGAGGAGGCAGAACTTGTAATGAAAGGAATATTCATTGCGGCTGCGGCTTTGGCGGAGGCAATTTCGGCATCATCATGAACGATAGATTGCACGCCAATTGGTGCAAGCATAATTGGGCTTGGGAACGTCTCGTTTAAGACTTTAACAGACATTTCACGCTTGTCTACATTGCAAAACATTCTCGGCTTCAACTGCCAAGCTTGAAAATCATTGACATTTGATCTCATCGTATGACCAGCACCAGCGCCCCCTGCTACGTACCAATAAGGTCCATCTGCAAGCTTTAAACGAGCTTGTTGCTCCCACCTTTCAACTGAAATTGGTAGTTTTTTTTCGTTTTTTAACGGCTGATAGAGCTGTGCTTGAACAACATTTCCGAATCCTGGCATGTTACTCCTCCTTTTTTATCTCTATAAAAATGATTCTGCTTAAGTTCATGAAATTCCTTTATAATCGGAGCTTATTTATAAGAAAATTGCAAAAACACATCTTTTGTCATAGGTTGTCTTTGTTGAATTGTTTCGAAAGGCTTTATTCAAAAAAATAAAAGGAGCATCCAAAGTTGGATGCTCCTAGTCGCTTTAGTGTGGAAATTGTGTTGTCATATAGTTTGAGAATTGTTGGTGCGATTGTTGAAGCTGTTGGCCAGTTGCAGGGTCCATTTTGTACCAGCCTTTTTGAAACATTAAATCAAAGATGTCACGCTGGCAGTTTTGAGTGTCGGTGTAAATAGACAGGATGTCTTGATAAAGCTGGGCATGACTCGCTTCATTTAATGCAGTGTCATACGCATCTGTCATATACTTTGCAGTCGATAACATGTCATTTAACCGGTCCCGGTCATTCATTTCGATTGTTTTTGGCACTTGGGTTTTAGGGTTTTGAATTTTATTGCTGTTGTTTGATTGCATGAAGACCACCTTTCTTTTGAGAAAGCTTTTTTATTGATTTTGTTGCATTGACGGCATTTGCATTTGGTTACCAGGTTGTTGAGGATGGGGCTGTAAGTGAGTTAGGATTTGTTCATAATGCCTTTTATGCATCGTCGCAGCTGTTTCAATCAATTGCTTTACTTCTTGGTCGACACATTCATTCGCCCAATGCAGTGCTTTTTTCATTGCTAGCAAATTCCAAGACAGCATGTCGGTAACGTATAAATGGTCTTTTGTTGACATGATATTCGGTGGCTGGGACATCACATTTTGCTCGTTTGATAGTGGCTGTTGTTGTTGATTATTCAATGATTTACCTCCTCAAAATGTCAAGGTAATAAGTTGAAAAGGGCAAGGCGTGTCAGGCGATGTAACCTTGCCATCCTTAGTATGCTGTAAACGTTTAAAAATATGACAGTGATAAAATTAGCGTTAAAAGAGAAGATTATTTTTATTGATTAATCATTTCACATCCGTTATATTAGAGAGTGTGAAACGGAGTGGATTTATTTTTTTGGAGAAAAAATGAATGAGCATTCATTCAAGATTGGGAGGTTGTTTCATGATCCGTGATATACAAACTGCTGCAGTCATCGGCTCAGGTATTATGGGTTCAGGGATTGCGGCTCATTTAGCGAACATTGGCATTCCCACTTTACTATTGGACATCGTTCCAAACGAAGTAACAAAAGAAGAGGAAAATAAAGGACTTTCGCTCTCAGATCGAGCAGTCCGCAATCGACTTTCTGAAGGTGCGATTAAGCAGCTTTTTAAACAAAAGCCAGCACCACTCACAAAAAAAGAAAATGCAAATCTTATTACAGCTGGAAACCTTGAGGATGATCTCGAGAAACTGGCAGAAGTTGATTGGATAATTGAAGTTGTCGTTGAAAATTTAGATATTAAAAAGCAAGTGTTTGAAAAAATTGAAGCCCATCGTAAAGAGGGTACAATTGTAAGCTCGAACACATCTGGTATTTCTGTCGAAGCGATGGCAGAAGGCCGCTCTGAAGACTTTAGAAAACACTTTTTAGGAACACATTTTTTCAATCCACCACGTTATTTAAAATTGCTTGAAATTATTCCAACAAAAGATACTTCACCTGAAGTTCTTGAGTATATGAAAGCATTTGGTGAAGACGTGCTTGGTAAAGGTGTCGTTCAAGCGAAAGATACACCAAACTTTATTGGTAACCGAATCGGTACGTTCGGATTGCTTCACACAGTGCAAGAAATGCTTGAAGGCGGCTACTCGATTGGTGAAGTGGACTCCGTAACTGGAACATTGATCGGACGAGCTAGCAGTGCGACATTCCGTACGTTAGACGTTGTTGGTCTTGATACGTTCTATCACGTCTCAAACAACGTTTATGACAATGTTGATGGAGAAGAAAAAGAAAAATTTGCGACACCTGATTTTATGAAGCAAATGCTTGAGAACGGTTGGCTAGGTAGTAAGACGCGTAAAGGGTTCTATAAAAAAGAAGGCAAAGAAATTTTGCAATTAAACCCTAAAACGATGGAGTATGAGCCTCGTCAAAAGCTTAAAGCACCATCAATAGAAATGGCTAAGCAAGCAAAACGTTCAGACCGCTTAAAAACATTAATATATGCAGATGATCGCACAGGAGAACTTCTGTGGAAAACAATGATGCCTTCACTCATTTATGCCGCTGAAAAAGTTCATGAGATTGCTGACAATCTTCATGCAATTGATCAAGCGATGAAGTGGGGCTTCGGTTGGGAACAAGGTCCATTCGAAACATGGGATTCTATCGGTGTTGAAAAATCAGTTGCTAAATTAGAAGCAGAAGGATTAGCTGTTCCTCAATGGGTAAAGGACATGTTAGCTGCTGGACACACTTCCTTCTACAAAAAAGAAGCTGGAAGCGTATCTTATTACGATAATGGAAGCTACGTTCAAATTGCCGATAATCCAAAAGTGATTCAGCTAGCCCCATTGAAAAAAGCGGATAACGTCATTAAAAAAAATAGTGGCGCAAGTTTGATCGATCTTGATGATGGGGTATTGAATCTCGAGTTTCACTCACAAAGCAACGCTCTTGGGCTAGACACGATCCAAATGATTAACTTCGCGATTGACGAAATTGAGCAAGGCGATTACAAAGGTCTCGTCATCGGGAACGAAGGCAAGAACTTCTGTGTCGGTGCAAACTTAGCACTTATGCTCATGGAAGCTCAAGACGATAACTTTTTTGAGTTAGAATTAACAGTCCGTCAATTCCAAGACGCGATGATGAGAATTCGCTATTCTGAAAAACCAGTCGTTGCTGCACCGTTCGCGATGTCACTCGGTGGTGGTGCTGAGGTTGCGATGCCTGCAGCTCGAATTCAAGCATCGTCTGAAACGTACATGGGACTTGTTGAAGTTGGCGTTGGACTCATTCCTGGCGGGGGCGGGAACAAAGAGCTCTATCGTAGATTGCTTGAGCGTATGCCACAAGGCGTGACGATCGATCTACAGCAAGTAGCGAATAAAACGTTCGAACTTATTTCGATGGCAACTGTGTCAACATCAGCACATGAAGCACAACAATACGGTTTTATCGGACAACATGACGGGATCAGCATGAATGGCGATCATTTACTTTACGATGCAAAGCAAAAAGTCATTCACCTTGCAGATGAGGGATACCGCGCACCACAACGTGTAAAGATTCCAGTTGTCGGTGAAACGGGCTATGCAACATTACTTATGGCAGCAAAAACAATGAAGTACTCAGGCTACGTAAGCGATCATGACGTTCTCATTGCAAGTAAGCTAGCCAATGTTATTGCAGGCGGTAAATTACCTTATGGAACAGAAGTAGATGAACAATATTTACTTGACCTTGAAAGGGAAGCATTTTTAAGTTTACTCGGCGAGAGAAAAACACAAGAGCGCATGCAACATATGCTCGTTAAAGGAAAGCCATTACGTAATTAAACACGAACCGTAAACACAACATTGCAATTTGAGAGGGAGGAAAAAGCGTGAGAGAAGCAGTCATAGTAGCAGGTGCGAGAACACCAGTAGGTAGAGCAAATAGAGGAAGTCTCGTACAAGTTCGACCTGATGATCTCGCTGCCGTTGCTGTAAGAGAAACGCTCAAACGTGCAGATGGATATGATGGTCACATAGATGATTTAATTATGGGGAATTCTACACCTGAGGCGGAGCAAGGCATGAACATTGCAAGAAATATTGGAGCGCTTGCTGGCTTACCAGATACAGTGCCAGGCGTGACAGTAAACCGCTACTGTTCTTCCGGTTTGCAAACGATCGCTTATGGAGCGGAACGAATTATGGTAGGTAGTGCACAAGCGATTATCGCTGGAGGAGTAGAGTCAATGAGCATGCTCCCAATGGGAGGTCACGTATACCGACTAAACCCTAAGCTCGTCGAAAATGCGCCGGAATATTATATGGGAATGGGCCATACTGCCGAGGAAGTAGCGAATCGTTACGAAATTTCTCGTGAGGATCAGGATG
>DKGN01000111.1 GCA_002453275.1 Caryophanales bacterium UBA6769 | reverse complement strand
CAGCAAATTGACTGCTGAAACAATTGGCAAGCTGAAGAGCAAATTGGCTGAAAATCTCGACAGAACCGGACAAATCACAAAGAATCGCAATTCTTTCCCGCTTCGGCATTTTTCTTTTAAACGTAATATCGACTGGTACTCCCCCATTAGACAACGAGCTTCTCACTGTTTTTCTTAAATTGAGAATCCCTTTTTGCTCATGGTCTTTATACTTTTTCTGATAAGAGAGTTGTCTTACAATATCCGGCACAATCTTCTGCATTTTTTGGATTTGCGTATAAGATGCCTTATAAATCGCGACATCGGACACATCCTCATAAGCATCTTTCATTCTCTCACGCATACGCCAAACGTGACGGTCTCCGGTGTTGTAACCTGAGTTGAAGACAGACTTTCGCAAAAGTGCTTCTGCTCGATTCAATGAGTGCCTCGCATTTTGTCGATGCCAAATACTTAACTCCTGATCTGCTGTAATCTCATGTTCAAGCTCTTCAAATTTTAGCATCGCTCGCAAATAGTTATAAATGGCGCGTCTGTTTTTCGCTTTTGACAGCGGATTCCCGTCTTGATTCCCTTCACCTTCACCCGGGCCACCACCAGCTCCTTGACCAGGTAGACCGTTATCAGCTTCTAGTGAATCGGAAACATTAACCATCGCCAAATTAAAAAGCTCTTCAATTTCCGCTTGATCTCCTGTAAGAATAGAATGCCGGAGTGAATTAAGAACAGACGGCAACTCAACATTAGATGAACCTTCTCCAAACCACCTCGTCCACCAACGATCAAATTGCTCATGAAAAACAGTAGACTTTTGTTCATCTTTAAGCATACAGGCCTGTAAAAGAAGCCGAATCGTTTCCTTGTCTTGAACATTCGGTTGTTCAATGTCTTTCAAGACAGAGGCAGTTTCTAGCGTTTCAGGAATCGATACAGGTACGCCAGCAAACCGTAAAGAACTGCCAAGATCAACTAGTTTGCCAATCATTTTTCCATACCTTCTCTTAGTCTAGATAAATTCCGCTTTGCTTCTTCAATGTCAGTATGATCTTTAATCAGAACATTTAATGTTTGCAGGACAGTCTCCACATCAAGCGTCTGAATTCCCATTGCTAGGAGTGATTCCGCCCAATCGACTGCCTCGGCCACACTTGGTGCTTTCCGGAGGTCCATGTTCCGAAGCTGAGAAAGAGCCATCGCCACTTCATCAACGAGCTCATCCTGCAGCTGAGGAACGCGTTCGCGAATAATCGTCGCTTCTCTTTCGGGATTCGGATAATCAATATATAAATACAAGCAACGACGACGAAGTGCTTCGGATAGATTCCTCATCTGATTCGAAGTCAAAATAACGATTGGACGCTTCACCGCTTTTACCGTCCCAAGCTCTGGAATGGTAACTTGGAAATCACTTAACAATTCTAAAAGCATGCTCTCAAATTCAGGCTCTGCCTTGTCAATCTCATCAATGAGTAGAACGACTTGCTCATTCGCACGAATCGCTGCAAGTAAAGGCCTTTCAAGTAAATACTCCTCAGAAAAAAGATGATTGACTGATTCAGAATCATCCTTGCTTGCCTGAAGAGATAAAAGTTGCTTGCGATAATCCCACTCATATAATGCCTTCGCTTCATCAAGTCCTTCATAGCATTGGAGGCGAATGAGCGGAAAATCTTTCCACGAGCTGATTGCTTTTGCCAATTCAGTCTTTCCTACCCCTGCGGGTCCCTCAATCAAAATCGGTTTTTGTAATGATAACGAGAGAGATACTGTTGTCACCGTGCGTTCATCAGCAACATAATGCTGTGCTTGTAAACCTTCTTTCGTCTCTTTTAACAATTGATCCAGCTTAGATTTATTTTTTGTTTGATTCATAAGATGACCCTTTCTAAAATTCACGTAATGCTTTTTTGTATTTTTCGAAAACTACGATTGGCTCAACTGAGTAAGGTGTGAACATTGATTAAATTCAATAACGTCCCACTTATCTTCATGATAACGAAGATTACTAATTGAAGCATTCTCCAACTTCAACTTATTTCGACCATATTTTCCGTCAGATAACGAAGCGAATAATGTATTGATAACGGCACCATGGGTAACAAGCAACACTTCACTGTCTTGATATTGCTCGTTGATTTTATCTAAACCTAGCATAATCCGCTCAAGAAGTGTAGATCCATCTTCTTTATTTGGATACTTCCTATCTGGAAAGGCTGCAATGATTTCTTGCATGTTCATTCCTTCTGCATCCCCAAAATCTCGTTCAATAAATTCATTAATTTCATAGAGGGGGAGTTGTAAAGAACGATTCATAATTTCCGCTGTCTGCCTTGCTCTTTCTAAGGGGCTTGTTAGCATCACATCCCAATTAAAGGTTTTTAAATATTCCCCACACGCTTCAGCTTGTTGCATTCCCGTTTCGTTTAAAGGGATATCTGTCCTCCCTTGAAGCCTACCTGCCGCATTCCATTCGGTCTCTCCATGTCTCACTAAATATAAAGTCGTGATTTTTCATTTCTCCTCTCAATTTACATACTTTAACACTTCTACCTCTATCATAAGAACTCCTTTTTACGTTTCAATAGCGTTCATACATATCATATTCGACTGCGTGTAGAAAATAAACGATGTTTCAAATTCCTAAGCAGTTATTAAATAATTATTTAGATTTTTCAAATATACGCATAACAGCCTACCAATCCCAATTTGACGACTTCAACAACCCAATTTTTTTAAACCAGTTTATAAAAATAGGCTCCCGAACCCCTGCAAGCATTTTCTCCGTACACGGGGCCTGTATTTCATAATCTGTCTGCCTCGCCCTTCCAAGTGTTGTTTCGTCAACATTATTCGTTGGATTAGCTTCCTCAAAACAAGGTGGCGCAATATACACTTGATGCGTATGTTCAAGAATAATCCTCGTGTCATCGGGTGGATATGACGTAGCCTTCACTGTAAATCCTAGCACTAAAAAAATTAAAATACTGAAACCTATAATTATAAATTTCTTCATGTCATCACCTCATACTAAATTTTGTAGACACCCTTATCTTAATGTAAAGTTTATGTAAGTAATATAAAGTTAAACGAAGTGTCATAAAGTATCCATTATAAATTTCTCCTTGGAGCTGAGACTTGTATGATTGCCACAATGTATAGACGTAGGATGAGGGTAGCTTTTATTTTAGCCACGATTATTTTCATCATTGACCTAATTGCTTTTTTTCATCGATAAGCCAACGTTCACAGACGCTTCGTTGCATTTTATGTCGATCGGAATTTTCGGATTTATGATGCTCGGTTTTACGATCTCAAATTGGAATAAATGTAACCGTGTAGCTTTTTCCACGCTTACTGCTCTTTGAACGTATGGATTGTATACGAATGAAGACCATTTATTCGTTACATTTAAAAGAAGGGGATTGAAAAAGTCTACGGTGACAGTACATAACCCGCAAGGGGAAAAAATGGGGAAATATGTGCAAGAAGATCTTAAAAGTATCATCAATATTAAAGGCGAGCTGAAAGACGTAGCCGGAAACGTCCTTCTACCGGTAACGATCAAAGGGTTTTCCGGTGACTTCACTTTAACCGATGCCGAAGGGCAGCAATGGGTCCATTTTTATCACGGCTACCTCCCACATGACGATATTCACAATGATATCGTGAAGCTACCTCATGATTTAGTGGAGGAGCAACAAGGGCTTTTGCTAGCGATGATTTGCTTTCTATTTTTGGTGCGGAACAAATAATCGAGATCGTCGCCAAATATAAAAAACAAAGAGCTTGTTCAAAAATCAAACAAGCTCTGCTTACCAAAGCGGCTCTTCCTCATTGCTTAATTCAAACATATAGCGATGTAGGCAAAGTAGTGTGGTAATTAGGATTAGAAAATATAGCGTAATATAGATTAAAGGTAATTAAAAAGCTTGAAGAATGATCGATACTCATCAACATCATTATTTTATAGAAGTTTCGTATTGAAAAGAGCGCGTCATAAAGGCTTGTTATTGTAAATTAATGATTTCCAGTACTGCCTGGTCAGCTGACTGAAGCGCACCTTCAAGATGTCCACCAAATTGTGAATTTATTTCTGCTCCAGCAAAAAAGATTTTCTTTTCCCAAATTCCTGCCATGTTTGGCATTTTCACCCTTGTGCACTCAGACGCTCTTTTGTAGCTTAGATTATCTGTTACTTGGCCCCTACCGGTTTGCTCAACCTATAGTGATAAACGACAGATTAATGTTTTTGTTCCATATACCGGTGCCATTCATAAATACCTTCTGCCATACTATAGGCCATAAGCCCTTCATGTTTCATTTTACTCGCGGCTATATCTGAAAAAGCACAATACTTTCCTCTACAGTAGGCGACAATTTCTTTATCTCTCGGTAATTCTTTAAGATATAAATCCAGCTTTTCCATAGGGACAGAGACCGCACCCTCTATATGTCCATCTTCATATTCCTCTTCCGGACGCAAATCTATAAGGACAACATTTCCTCCCTTTAACTTTTCGTACACTTCATCCATAGTAAGAGTATATAAACCGTCCATTTGACTGATGAAATCTTTTTTAATTCGGCTAATATCTGAAAGTTGATTTTCTCCAATACGCCATAAAGAATACAGAAATTCAGCAACAGATGGATCGACTAATGAATAGATGGAATATGTTCCTTTTTTAGTAAACTTCACTAATCTTGAGTCATTGAGAACTTGAAGATGGCGAGAAACATTTGCCACATTCATCCCTGTATCTTGCGCTAATTTTTCAACTGTTTTTGGACCTTGTGCTAGCAAATTTAATATCTCTAGACGTTTGTCACTAGATAAACTTTTGCCGATTCTTGATAGTTGTTTAAACAACTCATCTTTATAATCCTTTGCAGAAGAAATAAGATCTTCCATACTTATCATCCTCAATTAAATCTTTATATTGAATCACTGCAAGCAAATTTTCACTTGATTAATTGCATAACTTTTTCCGGGTCGAATCCTAATACCCATTGACCATTTACTTCAGTTTGAGGCACTCCCATTTGACCTGTAGTCTGTATTAAACGATTTGCAGCAACCTCATCTTGTTGTACGTTTACTTCTTTAAAAGGAATACCCTTCTCCTTTAAAAAGTTTGTCATCATGTCACAGTACGGACAAGTACTTGTTGTATAGACAGTAATTTCATTCACAAAAATCTCTCCTTTTATCATAATGAATTTTTTCTTAGATTCTAGCTTTATACCAAAGCACAACTGGAATAAGTAGTAAAGACAGAAGACCACCAACAAGTGATAATGCTGTGAAACTGAAACCAGCAACGACCATTCCTGAAAGGGCGCCACCAGCAGAGCCACCTAATGCAATAAAAACATCCACTGTTCCTTGCGACTTGGCCCGGGTTGAAGGTTCTGTTGAATCAACAATGAGAGCTGTGCCACTAATTAAACCAAAATTCCAGCCAATACCAAGTAAGACAAGAGAAACAATCATAAAAAATAAAGATTCTCCCGGTGCAACCGCAGCTAGAAGACCTGAAGCAAGCAATGTAAATCCAGAAGCCAACGCCATGACAGAACGGCCAAACTTATCGACAAGAATTCCTGTTAAGGGCGAAGGTAGATACATGGCAGCTATATGAAAGCCGATAACAAGCCCAATAGCACGTAAGCTGTGACCATGATCCCCCATGTGAACGGGTGTCATTGTCATAATCGCGAGCATGACGACTTGAGTCAATACCATGATGATAGCGCCAACTGCAATTCCCTGTTTATTTATTTGATTATTTTCTAGTTTTTCATTGCGTTGTGTAGTTTGCTTATTTGCATTTATTTTTAAAGCGATTATAAATGGATCGGGACGCAGATAAATGAATAATACAAGACCTGCCAAAATATATGCCGCAGCTGATAAAATAAACGGTCCTGCAAGTTCTGGAACGTTAATAGAGCGAGCGAAATCACCCATAACATCTACTAAATTGGGACCTGCAACTGCACCAAATGTCGTGGAAAACATCGCTATACTTACAGCAGTACCTCGCTGTTTGTTAGTCGCTAAATCTGTACCCGCATAGCGTGTTTGTAAATTTGTTGCAGTACCTGCACCATATACAAGTAAGGATATGAATAATAAAAACACACTATTTATAACAGCTGCAATCACAACACCTATTGCTCCGAGTCCACCTGTTATAAAACCTGTTGCAAGGCCCATACGTCTTCCAAAACGGTTTGATAGTCTTCCTATTAACAATGCAGCCCCTGCTGAACCTAAAGTGAATAAAGCTGCCGGAACTCCTGCAAATGCATCTGTTCCCAGCATTTGTTCTGCAAGCAGTGCTCCTACGGTGATACCTGCAGCTAATCCTGCTCCGCCAAATATTTGAGAAATTACGACAATGAATAATGTACGTTTATATAATTGTTTTTGCTTTTCTGGATTATTTATATATTCTTGTGCCAAAGCATTCAATTCACTAGACATTGTAAACACCTTCATCCCCATAATTATCTTTTCTTACTATACTATACTCCTATTCAATTGTTTAATTGAATAATTGAAATTATAGGTTTCTTTTCCCTAATTGTCAATTGAAACGATTTTTCTGTTTTTCAACATCTCCCATCATTGTGTAGTTCGACATTTTGAACATGGAAAAGTGAAGGTTGATTCAGGATGTAGAATTAGATCATAAGATATAAAGGAATTGAAGTTTTTACAAAAGCACATTCCAAACGACCGTCCAAAAAAACACGATACATCCAATCGAGTCATTCATGGGACAAACTTTTACTTAATCGACGACAAAGGTTTCATTGTAAATGAATACAACTCATAGTTGCGCCACTTGCGCGCCCCATTTAAGGGCAAAAGCCTTAATGGTTCAATCGACTTTTAGCATTTTTGCATTAATCGCTACAATAACAGTACTCAGCGACATAAGTATCGCTCCAACTGCTGGGCTTAAAACAATACCTAACGGATAAAGAACTCCGGCTGCAAGCGGAATTGCGGCTATATTGTAGCCAGCTGCCCACCACAAATTTTGTATCATTTTGCGATAGGTTGCTCTTGAAAGTTTGATAATATTCAATACATCCAATGGATTACTTTTTACTAGCACTACATCCGCTGTTTCGATCGCAACGTCAGTTCCTGCACCAACCGCAATGCCAAGATCAGCCTTTGCAAGTGCGGGTGCATCATTTACACCGTCTCCAGTCATCGCAGTGCGTAGTCCTTCTTTCGTTTGTACCTCAACGATTTTATCTGACTTGTCATGCGGTAAAACTTCAGCAAATATCTCATCCATATTTAATTTTGCCCCGACATACTGTGCAACCTTCTCATTGTCACCTGTAAGCATAATTGATTTTACGTTGATTTCTTTCAATTTGTTGATCGCTTCCTTTGCTGTATCACGGATAATATCAGCTAAAGCAATCATACCGCCAATCTTCCCATCAACTAATGTGAAAACAACGGTTTTACCTTCTTCCGACCATTCATTAAATGGTCCTTCATCAAATGTCAAATTTTCCGAACGGACATATCCTGGACTGACAACCATAATTGCTTTTCCTTCAACTTCTCCCTGAAGTCCTTTTCCAGTTAAAGATTGAAAGTTTTGTACTGGTTTAATGGTGAGTTTTCTCTCTTCTGCAGATTTTAAAATTCCGCGTGCAAGTGGATGTTCGGAATGAGCTTCCACAGCTGCAGCCAAAGCAAGAATGTCATCCTCTGTGTACGAACCTTCTGTTGCAATATTCGTTACACCGAATTCGCCCTTTGTTAATGTGCCTGTTTTATCAAAAACAACCGCCTCAATAGACCTTGCACTTTCAAATGCAGCCCGGTTTCGAATCAACAATCCATTTTTCGCTGCAATTGATGTGGATACAGCAACTACAAGAGGAGCCGCAAGTCCAAGTGCATGTGGACATGCAATAATTAAGACCGTTACCATTCTTACAATGGCAAAAGAAACGGAATAACCTAAAGCAATCCAAATGACAAAGGTCAAGAGACCAGCTGCAAGTGCCCCATAAAACAACCACTTTGCTGCTCGATTTGCAAGGTCTTGTGCTCTAGATTTAGATTCCTGAGCTTCTTTTACAAGCTTAATGACTTGAGACAAATATGTTTCTTCTCCGGTTTTCTTAATTGAGATCGTTAATGAACCTTCTCCATTTACAGAACCACCGATCGCTTCATCGCCTGTTCCCTTTTCAATAGGAATCGATTCGCCCGTGAGCATCGATTCATCGATCGTTGATCTTCCGTCAATAATTTCACCATCAACTGGGATTTTTTCCCCTGGCTTCACTAGCACACGATCATCATGCCGTAGCTCTGTTATGTCAACAACGGTTACGTTACCTTCTTCATCAATGACACTTGCTTCTGATGGCATTAACTTTGCTAGTTCTTCCAATGCCTTAGAAGCACCCATAACAGAACGCATTTCGATCCAATGCCCAAGTAGCATAATGACAATGAGTGTTGCTAGCTCCCAAAAGAAGTCATCCCCAGCAAAACCAAAGACAGCAGCTGAACTGTACACATAAGCTACAACAATCGCTAAGGAAATGAGCGTCATCATACCCGGGATTTTTTCTTTTAATTCATCTTTTGCTCCTGTTAGAAACGGCCAACCTCCATAGAAAAAAACAATAGACGATAACGCAAATAAAATATATACGTCTCCTGTGAAACGCCAGTCTACATTAAGGAACATTTGAATCATCGGTGATAAAATCAAAATCGGAATCATAAAAATCAACGATATGTAAAAACGCTTTTTGAAATCCTCTACCATATGTGCATGGTGATTATGATGACCACCATCTCCACCATGACCTTGATGATTGTCATGTGCAGATTCATGATGTGTTAAATGATGATGTTCGTGTTTATCCATCTTTTTCTCTCCTTCTAATCTTTCTTTAGATTAATCTTCTGAAGCCACATTCCAGTTAAAACTACTGATATAAAACTGAAACCATCAGCTGCACCCACTAATTTGCAGCTTCCGATTAATGACGTAAAATAGTTTATCTGCCTGGCTTTGATTCCCACTTTATCTCGGATATCAAAATGACGTTATTTAATTTTTATACCCATTAAGGGTATATTGTAAACATTCATACAACATCAATGGTCCCTAAAACGATGTGTATACAAATTCTATTCTTTCACGTAGGATTATCTTTAATACCCATTGAAGTAAACAACCTTCAATGTTTTTGTCTTTAACTTAAATCTACCATACCTTCGTACCGTATAAAGATAAGTAAATAAAAAACAAAGATTTGATGTTTATTATGTCATCGTTTTCTTAACAGCCATTAATTCCTTTATCGCTTCCTCCCTGTTGTTAGATTTAATAACATATGAAACACAATGGTATGTATAGTCTTCAAGTAACCCCAAAGAGACTTTGTTAATATTTTGGTTACGTTTTAAAACTTAGAAAAATAAAATATAAGCCAAAAAGAAGTCCTAAACCAAATGGCTAAGGACTTCTCTCACAAGGTAGTATAAAATTGGCCGCAACTTTTTAACATAAAGATGTCACTGTAACATTTTTATGCTTAAAGCCACATTATGCTTTAATTAATTCACAACGTATTACCTGATGGAGACGGTGGGACGCGTCCTTCCATGCTTTCGTCATGGCGCTGACTATATCTTGAACCTATATACAGGTCCTCCGGCGTATTATGTGAAATTTAGATTTGCTAACGATGTTTAGCAGTATTCCACATCCTAGTACTACCCTTAAGGTAGCCTATAAGTCGATACACGGCTGTTGGATTGCTCCACATACCGCTCGGTATTGCCTTATCACTAAAATAGTGAGTTAGGTTTCACCGATAAAGCCGGATTATCACTTGTATGTTGCCATACAAGGCGACTATTTTCTAATCGAACCCACGTCCAGAGGTATCGCCACTTAAATATCTACGAGCGTAGTCAGTATATTCATGTTTCGCTTACTTTTCAGCCTACTGACAGGCTTCCAAGCAGCTAGTCTGATTCGTCTCTTCCTTCGGCCTCAGACGGCGACCTCCGGCGTAGCCCACTAAGAGTGAGTTCCTTACCCTACCACATGGGCGATGGAGGGAGGAACCGCTAAAGTGCTATTAAGCAGCTAAAGCGAGGTTGTTGTTTTCTTTGCCAGTTATTATTGGCTTTGGAGGGATTAACGAGTTCTCCAGCTCGGCTCGCAATTCAAGCTCGACCTACCCCTGTCGAATCCTGAACGTCCCCAAAATTTTTCATCCGCAAGTAATGGATGAATAAATGTTTTGCACATATCCTGCTTTTTATAAATCTTGGATTTAGTGTGCACTATATAGTATAGCACGGATAGTGATTGATGCAAAATGTAAAGATTGCACGCCTTTACATTTTTTGTTGCTCGCGAAAGGCTCTCTCGATTTCCCGCTTTGCTGCTTTTTGTTTTAAGTCTTCTCGTTTGTCGTACTTTTTCTTTCCTTTTCCGACACCGAGCAATACTTTAGCAAAGCCATTTTTAATATAAAGTCTTAGGGGAACAATTGTAAATCCATCTTCTTTCGTTCTCCCAATTAGCCGATTAATTTCTTTTTTATGCAATAACAGCTTACGGGAGCGGGTTGGGTCATGATTGTAACGGTTCCCTTGCTCATAAGGGCTAATGTGCATGTTGACAAGAAAAGCCTCGCCATTCATGATTCTCGCATGCGCATCCTGTAAGTTGACGCGACGTGCTCGAATTGATTTAATTTCTGTTCCTTGTAAGACAAGTCCCGCTTCATATGTCTCTTCAATAAAATAATCGTGTCTAGCTTTTCGATTTTGTGCAATGACTCCTGATCCCTTCGACATACTCTCCCCCCTTAACTATCGTTGACGTACTCTTTATCATAACAAAATTATAATGTTATCACAAGTTGTGGCTTTGGATCTGGAAAATGATTCGAGGGGATTTAATATGTGTTAAAATGTAAAAAAGTAATTTTTTAATTTTTTAACATGTGTTGAAGGGAGTGCGGTCCTTGCCTACTTGTCAAAATTGCGGTGAAAAATGGACTTGGAAGCAAACAATTAAGACATTATTTAAGTTAAAGTGCCCTCATTGTCATGTAAAACAATACGAATCCGCGTCCTCTAGAAAACAAGGTGCTATATTTGGGCTCATTCCGTTAATCCTTTTACCAATCATTATTGGGTTCGAATTTACAATGAGTACAACATTGATTTTTGCTGTTGTGCTAGTAATTTTAATCTTTGCGCTCTATCCATTTATTTTAAAGTTATCGAATCAACAAGAACCTTATTGGTAAACTTTCGACAATATGCAACTAGCGGGTGAGGGGAGAGGGGAATCTACAATGCATAATAAATTATGTAAATCTTCAACAGACAAACTTCTTGCTGGTGTTTGTGGAGGTATTGCCGAATAAGAGTAAGAATTCTATTTATTGTTTTACCGATCAATCTGCTTATTTATTTAATTCTTGTCTATACGATACCTAACGGCCCACCTTCATTGTGATGTTTGACCATGAAAAATAAGAAGCCTCTTCGGAGACTTCTTATTTTCTTTTGCGTTTTTTCTTTTTGGCTACGTTGTAGTAAAACGGCTTCGCTTCTTGGTTGCCTTTTTTCTTAGGCTGTGGTTTTCCTCTGCCTTTTCCGGCTTGAATGACTGTTGGTCGTTGTTTTCTTTCTTGTTTTTTCCGATTGGCTTTCATGCCAACAACTTCGAAGTCGATGGAATGTTCTTCAATGTTCACTTGCAGGACACGCACCCGGATCTGATCGCCAATGCGGAATACGTTTCCGGTTCGCTCACCAATCATTGCATAATGACGTTCCTCATAACGATAATAATCATCTGTCAAATAGCTGACATGCACTAATCCTTCGATCGTATTTTCTAGTTCAACGAAAATACCAAAGTTCGTTACACCGCTAATAATTCCATCGAACTCTTCGCCCACTTTATCTTCCATATATTGCGCTTTTTTCAAATCATCTGTTTCACGTTCCGCATCGACAGCTCCTCGTTCTCGCTCAGATGTATGGTTGGCAATCTCAGGAAGTTTTTCTGCCCAATGACTTTGCGTTTTATCATCCAGTTTTTTATCAAATAGATACGTTCTAATGAGGCGATGCACGATTAAATCCGGATAGCGGCGGATCGGGGACGTAAAGTGCGTATAAAATTCAGTCGATAGTCCGAAGTGACCGAGGCTTTTCGGATCGTACTTCGCTTGTTTCATAGAGCGCAACATGACAGTGCTAATTACCGCTTCTTCCGGCTCGTCTTTTACTTCCGCAAGCAATTGCTGCAAGGCACGTGGATGCACATCGCCACCCGTTCCTTTTACCGTATAGCCAAACGTTGTAATAAATTCAAAAAACTGTGTAAGTTTTTCTTCATTCGGCTCTTCGTGCACACGATATAAAAATGGAAGATTGAGCCAATGGAAATGCTCTGCAATCGTTTCGTTCGCTGCAAGCATAAATTCCTCAATCAAACGTTCAGCAACCGAACGCTCACGGATCACGACATCGATTGGATTACTCTCCTCATCAACGAGTACTTTTGCTTCATCAAAGTCAAAGTCGATCGCGCCTCGCTGTATTCTTTTCTTACGAAGAATCTCGGCAAGTTCTCCCATCGTTTCAAAAAATGGCACAAGTGAATCGTATTGTGCTAGCACGTCATCGTCTTCCTTTAATAAAATCTTTCGAACGTCAGTGTACGTCATTCGTTCCTTTGACCGGATGACACTAGGAAAGACATCGTGATCGACGACTGTTCCTTCCTTTGTAATTTCCATTTCACATGAAAGGGCTAGTCGATCTTCGTGAGGATTCAAACTACAGATCCCATTAGACAGACGATGTGGAATCATTGGGATGACACGATCTACTAAATAGACGCTTGTCCCACGCTCATATGCTTCTTGATCGATTGGCGACCCTGCTGGCACATAATGTGATACGTCCGCAATGTGCACACCGAGTAGAAAGTTACCGTTATCAAGCTTGCTTACATGAACAGCGTCGTCTAAATCTTTCGCATCTTCCCCGTCAATTGTCACAATCGTTTCTTCACGTAAGTCACGACGGCCGACTAGCTCCTTCTCAGCGATGACATCAGGGGTTGCATCCGCTTGTTCGAGTACCTCCGCCGGAAAATCACGAGCGAGTCCATGTTTATAAATGATCGATAATATATCGACACCTGGATCGTTTTTATGACCTAATATGTCGATAACTTCTCCTTCGGCACTCATTCTACCTTCTGGATACTTAGTTATTTTGACGACAACTTTATGACCCTCCACAGCGCCTTTCGTCGCTTCTTTCGGGATGAAAATGTCATTCGGAATCCGTTTGTCATCAGCAATGACGAAGCCATAATGCTTGCTGTCGGAGAACGTCCCGACAATTTCGTGGATGCCTCGCTCAACGATACGGATAACGACGCCTTCAGGACGAGTGCCTTCCGATTTCGGATTTAAGCGTATGAGGACAACGTCATCGTTCATCGCCCCGTTCAAATCAGCGCTCGTCACGTAGACATCTTGTACCCCTTCTTCTTCAGGGATGATGAAAGCAAATCCTTTCGGATGTCGTTGCACTCTCCCTTTTAACAAATTCATTCGTTCAGGTATACCGTATCGATTCGTTCTCGTCCGTACGATTAATCCTGTATTTTCTAAGTAATTTAATGTGCGTACGAACTCTTTAAATTCGCTTGAATCTTGTAATGCAAATACTTCTTCAAGCTCATGTACAGTAAGTGGTTTATACGCTTCCTCACGCATAAATTCCAATATGTGTTCTGCTTTTTCCTTATTCAATTATTTCTCCCTCCTTTTCATTTCACTGCCATGCAATGAAATGATTTTATTAAACGGTCCAATCAAGACCTTCAAGAAATTCAAAAATATCAGCATGAAGTTGTTCTTTTTCTTTACCAAATGTAATGGCATGTCCTGATTGTTCATACCACTTCAGTTTCTTTTTTTCTGCGTTCACTGCATTGTAGATTTCATCTGCACTATCGAGATAAATGACGTCATCAAGTCTTCCTTGAATGACAAATGTCGGGGCTTCAATGTAATGCATATTTTCTCGTACGTCTAAATTCAATTGTTGCAATTGGCTTAACGTGTTCATCGGCGTCTTTTTGAATGCTTCCATTTCTTTATCTACTTCTTCTGCCGACTTTCCTTGAAGTTGTTTATATTGTTTTGCGTAGTTTACGACCCCTTCATACATGAGTTCATCGCTCTTGAATGTCGTCGGTGCACTCATCGTCACAATTCCCTTTACGTTCTCAGTGTAACCTAACTTTAATGAAAAAACCCCGCCGAGAGAAAGTCCTCCGACTGCAATTTCCTCATACCCTTCTTCTCGTAAAAATTGATAGCCAGCTTCAACATCTTGCCACCAATCGTTAGGTCCCGTTTTTACGAGTTCTTCTGGGGGAACACCATGCCCTGCATATAATGGCGCATGACACGTATACCCTCTTTTTTCAAGATAACGCCCGATCATGCGAACGTCTGCCGTATTGCCTGTAAACCCATGTAATAAAAGGACGGCCCTTTTTCCGCCTTTAAATGTGAATGGTTTCGGTGGAATAATTCTCAAAAAGTTCCCCTCCTAAGTAAACTCTCTATTTATATTTTCCCTAAAACAGACTAAAAAAACAGCAGGAACGTGAACCTGCTGTTAGAAACATATATTTCATCAAACAAAATAGGCGACAGCTAACGCTAATAAGAAAAATAATACGGCTAGCACAATCGTCATTCTATGTAGCACCGCATCAAGTCCACGGGCTTTTTGTTTACCAAATAACTGTTCTGCGCCACCACTAATGGCTCCAGATAAACCAGCACTACGACCTTGTTGTAATAAAATAATAGCAATTAAACTAATCGATACGATAATAAGTAAAACAGTCAAAAAAGTGCTCATGATTTCGCATCCTCCCTGTTCACAGACTACTTCCCTCTAATTTAGCAAAAAAAAGGCCCGCTGTACAGAGGGGCCTTCATTTTTACTCGTTTATATTGTAAAATGCTTTTTCTCCAGCGTATTCTGCTACAAAATCAAGCTCTTCCTCAATGCGAAGAAGCTGGTTGTATTTTGCAACACGGTCAGTACGCGAAGGAGCGCCTGTTTTAATTTGCCCTGCATTTGTTGCAACGGCAATATCAGCAATTGTACTATCCTCTGTTTCCCCTGAACGATGGGAAATGACTGCAGTATAACCTGCTTTTTTCGCCATCTCAATCGCATCGAACGTTTCTGTCAGTGTTCCAATTTGGTTTACTTTAATGAGAATAGAGTTACCGATCCCTTTCTCTATACCTTCTGAAAGCTTTTCTGTATTTGTAACAAAAAGATCGTCACCGACTAGCTGCACTTTATCTCCGATTCGATCAGTGAGCTTTTTCCAGCCATCCCAATCGTTTTCATCGAGACCATCTTCAATAGAAACGATGGGATACTTTGTTGTCAGTTCTTCATAGTAATCTATCATTTCCTCTGATGTTTTGACGAGGCCTTCACCAGATAAGTGATATGCACCATATTTGTACATTTCTGATGCAGCGACGTCCATCGCAAGCTTCACTTCTTCAGCTGGTTTATACCCGGCCTTTTCAATTGCCTCCATAATCGTTTGGAGTGCTTCTTCATTTGAGGCTAAATTTGGTGCGAAGCCACCTTCATCACCGACAGAAGTGTTGTAGCCTTTTTCTTGTAAGACTGCTTTTAAAGCATGGAAGATCTCAACACCACAGCGGAGTGCTTCACTAAATGTCTTAGCAGCGACAGGCATGACCATAAATTCTTGAATGTCGACGTTGTTGTCAGCATGCTCTCCACCGTTTAAAATATTCAGCATCGGGACAGGTAATTGCTTTGCATTAAATCCACCTAAATAAGCATAAAGTGGGAGCTTGAGAGCCGCAGATGCAGCACGAGCAACGGCCATGGAAACTCCAAGAATAGCATTTGCACCGAGCTTGCCTTTATTTTCTGTTCCGTCAAGAGCAATTAATGTTTCATCAATACCGAGTTGGTCTAATGCGTCCATACCGATTAGCTTCGGTGCGATGACTTCATTGACGTTATCGATTGCTTTTAGAACACCTTTGCCGAGATAACGTTCCTCATCTCCATCTCGCAGTTCGACAGCTTCATACTCCCCTGTTGAAGCTCCGCTCGGAACGAGGGATCTACCTTCCACACCAGATTCTAATAACACGTCTACTTCAACTGTTGGATTTCCTCGTGAATCAATTACCTCTCGACCGTGTACATCAATGATTATCGTCATCTCTACCACTCCAATTCGTTTATTTTATTAGTGAATGTCCTGACATGTCTATCGGTTTTTGCACACGTAATAAATCTAAAAGCGTTGGTGAAAGATCGGCTAGTATTCCATCATCGCGTAATGTAATATCATTTTTCGTTACAATGACGGGAACAGGATTTGTCGTATGAGCAGTCATTGGATTTCCGTCAAGGGTCACGACTTCATCGGCATTCCCGTGATCAGCCGTTATGATTGCGGCGCCACCTTTATCGATAATAAGGTCAACGATTTTTCCAAGACAGTCATCAACCGCTTCAATCGCTCGGATCGTTGGTTCGAGCAGTCCCGAATGACCGACCATGTCCGGATTTGCGAAATTTAAAATGATGACGTCATAGTTATCAGCTTCAATTTCAGCTAGTAATGAATCTGTCACTTCATATGCGCTCATTTCCGGCTTTAAATCGTACGTAGCTACCTTCGGTGAATCGATTAAAATTCTTTCTTCGCCACTATATTTCTCTTCCCTGCCCCCACTGAAAAAGAAGGTCACATGTGGGTACTTTTCTGTTTCAGCGATCCGTAGCTGAGTAAGGCCTGCTTTTGAAACGACTTCACCTAACGTATTTTGTAAATTGACTGTTTTAAATGCAACCTCACCGTTGACCGTCTCACTATAATCAGTCATGCACACGTAATGAAGATTACTCGGAAACTGCTCCCCTCGTTCAAATTCCTGAAAAGGCTCACACGTAAATACTTGTGACAGTTGGATCGCTCGATCTGGTCGAAAATTTGCAAAGATTACTGCGTCATTGTTCGAGACGGTTCCAACTGGGCTTCCGTCCTTTTTCGTTAGGACAGTTGGCAACATAAATTCATCTGTTACATCACGATTATAAGCCGCTTCAATGGCTTGGACTGGATCGGTATGCTGTTCGCCATCTCCATAGACGAGTGCACGATACGTTTTTTCCACCCGATCCCAACGTCTATCACGGTCCATCGCATAATAACGCCCTGACAACGTCGCAAGCTCACCGATACCGATTTCCTTCATGTTCGTCTGAAGCTGCTTGACGTAAGTGATTGCGGACTTCGGAGGTACGTCACGGCCATCTAAAAAGCCATGAACGTATACACGTTCGACGTGATTCTCTTTTGCAAGTTTTAAAAGCGCATAAACATGTTCAATATGACTATGTATTCCACCATCAGAAAGCAAGGCGAATACGTGCAAGCTCGTCCGGTTCGCTTTCACATGATCAACAGCTCGTAAAAAAGTTTGATTGTTAAAGAACGCTCCGTCTCGAATCGCAACGTTAATTCTCGTTAAACTTTGATATACGATGCGACCAGCCCCGATATTAAGATGTCCGACTTCAGAGTTTCCCATTTGACCTTCAGGTAAGCCGACAGCTTCACCACAAGCTGTCAACGTAGAGTGGGGATAGTCATTCCAATATCGATCAAAGTTTGGTTTCTTTGCCTGCTGAACAGCATTGCCTTTTTCTTCGCTCCGCAAAGCAAAACCGTCAAGAATAATAAGGGCTGTTGGTTTATTAGCTGACACGTTGGACAACTCCTAACAAATCCAAAAATGATTCGACCTCTAAACTTGCACCACCTACAAGAGCTCCATCAATATCGGATTCAGCAAGGTATTGGTCGATATTCTCTCCATTTACACTTCCTCCATATTGAATCCGAACGTTGTTTGCGACTTTCTCAGAAAAAAGTTCATTCACAACGCCCCGAATAAATCGACAGACGTCATTCGCTGCTTGAGGTGATGCACTTTCTCCTGTTCCTATTGCCCAAATCGGTTCATACGCGATAACGACATTCGCCATTTCTGAATCGGATAGACTGTCAAATGCAAGTTCTATCTGTTCACGAATGACCGCTTCAGTCTTGTCACTTTTCCGTTCAGAGTACGTTTCACCAACACAGACAATCGGAGTAATGCGATGTTGAATCGCTGCTTTCGTTTTTTTATTGACTGTTTCATTCGTTTCGCCGAACATTTCTCGTCGCTCAGAATGTCCGATAATGACATAGTCAACACGTAAGGCTTCGAGCTGATGTGGGCTAATCTCACCCGTAAATGCCCCTTCCTTCTCCCAATGCATCGTTTGGGCACCAATATGTAAATCTGTTCCCTCTGCTACTGCAACGAGTGAAGCTAATGAAAGGGCCGGCGCACAAATAACAGAATCAAGCGCGGTAGCCATAGGAATGGCCGTTTTGACTTTATTTACAAACTGTGTGGCTTCATCAACAGTTTTATGCATTTTCCAATTTCCAGCAATAATCGGTTTCCGCACTACCTTCACCTTCTTTGTATATTTTATGCTTTATTTATCGTCAAGTGCTTTTACACCTGGAAGTTCTTTTCCTTCCATAAATTCAAGTGATGCGCCTCCACCTGTTGAGATGTGATCGACGTCACCTGTATAGCCGAACTTTTCCATCGCTGCCGCTGAGTCACCGCCACCGACGATTGAATATGTATTTTTTGCATCCTTTAACGCTTCAGCGACTGCTTTCGAACCCGCTGCGAAGGCATCCATTTCAAAGACCCCCATCGGTCCATTCCAGACAGCAAGCTTTGACTGTAAAATGACATTTCGGTAAGTTGCGCTCGTTTTTGGACCGATATCAAGTGCTTGCCACCCATTCTCGATGCTAGCAATTGAAACGGCTTTTGTGTTCGCATCAGTGCTAAATCGATCTGCAATGACGACATCTTCAGGCATATAAAAAGAAACTTCTTTTGTTTCTGCTTTTTTAAGTAAATCAGCAGCGAGTTGAATTTTATCTTCTTCAAAAAGGGAATCTCCAATCTCTAACCCTTTTGCCTTTAAAAATGTATTCGCTAATCCGCCACCGATAATTAAGTTATCTACAATATCAAGCAGATGATCAATAACGTTAATTTTGTCTTTTACTTTTGCGCCACCAATTATCGCTGTAAATGGACGTTCAGGATTCGTTAATGCTTTGCTTAACGCCTCAATTTCTTTTTCCATTAAAAGACCAGCGATTGCCGGTAGTCGCTCGGCAACTCCTGCTGTCGATGCGTGGGCACGATGAGCAACTCCAAACGCATCGTTGACGTAAATCGACGCCATCTGTGCAAATTGTTCTGCTAGCTCTGGCTGATTTTGCTCTTCCCCGGGCTCAAAGCGCACATTTTCAAGCATAACCATGTCGCCTTCTGAGAGCTGTGCAATTGCTTCATTCACGCTTTCTCCGTATACTTCATTCACTTTTATGACTTTCCGACCGGTTAGTTCTTGCACTTTTTGTGCGACTGGATCAAGTCTTAATTCATCGACGACTTGTCCCTTCGGTCTCCCAAGGTGACTAGCTAAAATAACTTTCGCACCGTTTTCACATAAGTAATTCAGCGTCGGGAGTGAAGCTGTAATTCTTGTGGCGTCCGTTACAACACCATCTTCCATCGGAACGTTAAAATCAACCCGACAAAATACAGTTTTCCCTTTCCAATTTACGTCTTGCAGCGTTTTCTTGTTCAAAAAACGTACCCCCTTGATAAGAAGACTTTCGTCCCATCTGTTTAATCATATAGTTGCCTATCGAGAAGTTCAATTGTATGTATTAAACGGAATCCTGTCGAACAATCGAAAAGTACCTCTTCATTCATACCACATCTGCACCTCATTCGCGACATCAATTGTCACACTTTAGTAACCATTTGTCGAAATGAAGAAGGTTTCCTACACGACACTGCTTCTTATTATACGGTTTACAAATTCAATTTCGCAACTATGAAATGTCGAAAAGTGACATGAACAGTCACAAACATCTCTTTCTAAAATGAACAAGCAAAAAGC
>DKGN01000112.1 GCA_002453275.1 Caryophanales bacterium UBA6769 | reverse complement strand
TGATGTACTTGATCAGATCATCGATTTGTTGTGAGTAATCGGCTCGTTGTAATTTTCCTTCCTGTAACGCCATCGTTGCCCTTGGCATCCCACCAGGGGCACGTCCAAGCCCAAGATCAATGCGATTAGGGTGCAACGCTTCAAGCATACGAAAATTTTCAGCAACTTTATACGCGCTATAGTGAGGAAGCATGACGCCACCTGAGCCGAGGCGAATCGTTTTTGTATTTGCTGCTAAATGTGCGAGCAAAACCTCTGGTGTTGAACCGGCAAGGGCTCTCGTGTCATGGTGTTCAGAAACCCAAAAGCGAGTATAGCCCAATTGTTCTGCACGTTGGGCAACTTGGACTGTATACTGTAATGCTTCCCGAGAGTTTGAACCGACGGGAACGATCGATTGATCGAGGATACTTAAGTTTAGCATGAATGAATAGCCTCCTTCTGATACATGTTACTTTCTAACTTTTGCATAGTTATCGAAAACAACGCCAGCCCCGATTCCGATAGCAATACCAAGAATAATATTGTCAAACACAACCCCGAGGGCAACGCCAATTACGGTACCAATGATGACACCATATTTAACATCTGAATCATTTTTCTTTGACATGCTGTACACCTCCTGTTTTATGAAGGTAGGTGAACGTTTGTTCAATAATTATACATGTAAGTGTACCTAAAATAAGACCGTTATTAATAAGTAACATAATAAAACTTGGTAAATGGGTAATCGCTTCAGATGGAACGAATAAGCTTCCAATTCCAACCATAAGAGACATTGAGATCGTAAACAATTGTTGTTCGGTAAGCCGAACCGATTGATATTCCTTTACCCCAAGTGCTGCAAGGCTTGCGATTGTGATAAACATCACTGCATAACCGACAGGTGAAGGGATATTTGCAAAGACAGAAGTGACTGCAGGGAAGAAACTAATCAAGATGATTAATATGTTTCCGATGATAAACGGTAACTTATCAATTGTTCTCGTTGTAAGCATAAATCCTGCTGTCGCTGAAATTGGAACAGAGGCGACTCCAGCAAATAAGCCAGCAAGTCCTTGGTTCACTCCTGCAACGACACTTGCGTCGTTATAATTCGGCTTTGTTTTGACATCCTTTTCATTTTTCACAACATTTTCAATAACATTGATGCTAGCAATCATGTTCGTTAATAAAAGCATCGTCAACATAATCGCAGTTACGAATGTTCCAGAAGTAAATTCAGGTACCCCGAATGCGAACGGTTCAGGAAAGGCAAATGTCGTTTGGTGTTTTTCGATAGGCTTCGTTATCCCAAGTAAATAAAATAAAAACCAGCCAATGAGTAAGCTTAATAAGATCGAATAACTCCGAATAAAAGTAATTCGCGTACGGGAAAACATAATCGTTAGTAGCAAAATAAAAATCGCAGGGATGGCAACTTTCCCTTCAATACGCATCGATAAATATCCGACCCCGAGCATTCCTTTCACAAATGAACTCCCTAATTGAGCGACGAGTAAAATGAGAAATGTGCCAGTTACGATTGGTGTAAATAACTGTTTAATCCAACGTGTTAAACGAAAGAGACCGATAATGAGAAAAAATAACCCACACAAAAGCATTGTTGCTTCTAGTTGGCGAAGGGCCATTCCACTTGATAATGCTCCTGAAGTTACTAAACCAGCATATACGATAAACGTTCCCCACCATAAGCCAGCAGGACCTTCTGCAACTGGTAATCTGTGTCCAAATATCACTTGCAATAAAGCGGCGCAACTCATGACAAAAATCGTTCGTTGCAATAAAGTAGAAATTTCAGCCGACGATAATTCGAACGCATTCCCAATCACAATCGGAGCAACGATAGCACTGACTAACATGAAGGCGACCCATTGCAAGGAAGATAATGCGATCCTCACAGGATCCCCTCCTTGAAGTGTAGTAGGGTAATATCTTTCCTGAGTTTAACATAAGGAACCATTTTCTTTCATGCCCTATGCATTTCCGAACGTTATCTTAATTGTGTTATAATTTAAACAATAAAATTTAAGATGAAAGAAGGGGGAAATGACATGAGTGAACAATTTCCAGTATTGCAAGGTGCAGAGCCTTTTTATTTTGAAGGAAATGAGACTGGAATCCTTGTTATTCACGGATTTACAGGTTCACCACATAGCATGCGTTACTTAGGTGAACTCTATCGTGATGAAGGCTTTACAGTGTGCGGACCACGACTAAAAGGCCATGGTACCCATTATGAGGATATGGAACAGACGACGTATGAAGATTGGATCGCATCGATTGATGAAGGCTATGAATGGTTAACAAAAAGATGTAAGCAAATTATCGTCACAGGTCTATCAATGGGTGGAACACTTACATTACACATGGCACAGAAACACGCAGACATTGTGGCCATGATCCCGATTAATGCGACGATTAATATTGACCAGTATGATCAAATTCTAAGTTTAAAAGAACCACGCTTTATTGATGGAATTGGATCAGATATAAAAGCTGATGGAATTAAGGAACTAGCTTATATGAAAACTCCTGTACGCTCTTTACATGAGTTATTTAAGCTAAAAAAAGAAACGCATCCTAAGCTTGATCAAATTAAATGTCCTGCTTTAGTCATTGTCTCAAGTGAAGATCATGTCGTTCCTCCGAAAGAATCTGACTATATCTATGAGCATATTTCCTCGACGATAAAGAAAAAGGTCGTGCTTGAGAATAGTTATCACGTCGCAACACTAGACAATGATAAAGATAAAATCTTTGAAGAAAGTCTTGCTTTTATTCGAAAAACCCTTGAATATAAATAACTAGATTATTAGTTATTTACTCTGCTGCTAGAAAAGAAGGTGCATCTTGTGGATATTGGCTTTGCATTACTACCTATACTAGTCATTTTTCTTTTATTATTCGTACTTAAACAATCATCAGTTACAGCAGGGCTTATATCTTACGTTGTAGCGATTGGAATTGCGATTATAGTGCCCAGTTTTACATTGACGACAGGCCTCTTATTTGATGCAACAATTGAAGGACTTTTGCTTACTGTTATTGTTGCTTACGTTCTTTTATTTGGAATTTGGCTTTTTCATCTTATGAATGAGGCAGGGCTCATTGAGACGATAGCTTCACATATTGCAAAATCAACGAGTGATCCAGTTAGGCAAGCACTCATTCTTGTTATTGCATTTTCACCGCTCGTGGAATCAGTTAGTGGGTTCGGGATTGCGATTATCGTCATAGCACCAATTTTAATCGCGCTTGGATTCCCG
>DKGN01000106.1 GCA_002453275.1 Caryophanales bacterium UBA6769 | reverse complement strand
GAGCGAAAATCAACAGATCACTGTCGCACAGTATTGTTCAACTGGGGTGAACAAATTTTTGAATAGAATCTTATTAAAGTATGACCTTGTTCTTGGGAATACGCTAAGACAATCGCTAGTCACGTTTTGTCCTTTCGTGTAAGAGAATACAGGGCCTTATGCGTTTTAGGTTCTATGTTTAGGGAAGATGCATATAGGATAGGTATAGATGGGATTGTAATTCTCATGAGGAGGTAATGACAAGATGGATGAGTCATCAAGACACAAAAAGACTGGCGGAAATAAGAAGCAAGAACAACTGGATAAATACCGCGCAAAGAATACCGGTCCAGGCAAAAAGATGATGAGTGATTCTGGATTTAAAGTTTCGAATGATCGGTGGTCTTTACGAGCAGGGAGACGAGGACCAACATTACTCCAAGACTTTCATTTTTACAGAAAACAGTCACGATTTAATCGAGAGCGAATTCCTGAAAAAGTAGTGCATGCGAGAGGATTTGGGCTCTATGGTGAATTTGAATTATATAAATCAATGAAACAATATACAGTAGCAAAATATTTACAAGAACAAGGTGCTAAAACTCCTGTCTTTTGTAGATTTTCTAACTTTATCGGAAGCAAAGGTTCGAAGGATACAGCGGTAGACATTCGGGGTTTTGCGGTAAAGTTTTATACAGAAGAAGGTAACCATGATCTGTTGTCACTGCAATTTCCTGTTTTTATTCTTGCGGATGCAATGAAATTTATGGATGTCACCCATGCGGTGAAACCGAATCCGATCACAGATGTTCCGCAAGCAACAGTTGCACACGATAATTTTTGGGATTACGTCATAAGTAATCCAGAATCCGCACATATGACGATGTGGTTAATGTCCATGCGAGGACGTCCAAGAAGCTGGCGAATGATGGATGGTTGGCCAATTAATACGTTCTGGCTAATTAATGAACAAGGTAAAGGGACATATGTCCGCTTTAAATGGATAGCAAAATTAGGTGTCCACTCTTTGTTATTAGATGAAGCGAACATCATTGGAGGTGTCGATCCGGATTTTCATCGTCAAGATATAATCGAAGCCGTTCAAAAAGGTGCATATCCAGAATATGAACTCGGTGTGCAACTAATTGATCCGGAAGATGTTGACCAGTTTGAATTTGATGTTTTAGATGATACAAAACTTTGGCCAGAAGAAGAAGTTCCCGTTGAAGTTATTGGGAAAATGACATTAAATCAACTTGTTGATAATTTCTTTGCGGAAGAAGAGCAGTCATCATTTGATCCGGCATCGCTCATTCCAGGGATCGATTTTACGAATGACCCGGTTTTACAAGGTAGGGCTTTTGCTTATCGCGATACAGATTACCACCGCCTTGGTTCGACGGGAAATATTAATGAAATTCCTGTTAACAAGCCAATCTCAGAAGTAAATACGAATAATCGTGATAGTTATTCAAAATATCGTATTGACGTTGATTCCGTAGCTCATCATAGTAACTTTTTAGCAGGAGATACACCTGCAGAATCAACCTTTGAAGAGGGTGGATATGTTCATTATCCGAGTGAGGTAGAAGGGCACATTACGAGGGAACGTCCAAGCGACTCTTTTTACGATTATTTCTCACAGGCTAGGCTCTTTTTTAACAGCTTATCAGTCGTTGAAAAACAAGATTTGATTGATACGTTTATCTTTCATCTTCAATCGGTAAAAAGCAAGTCAGTCCGTCAGAAAAACGTAGAATTTTGGGCGAATGTCGATACAGAAATGGCACGTATTTTTGCCGACAATATCGGAGTCGAACGACCAAAAAAAGGAGCGAATGTTTCCGTAACAAAAAGCTCCCCAGCCATTAGTCAAATGAACACACCATTTTACGCATATACACAAAAGGTGGCGGTCTTGATTGCGAACGGATTTCCCGGAGATGAAGTCCGTAACGTACTAAGCATTCTTGAAAAAAATGGTGTTTTTATCGATATTATTAGTGAGAAGCTCGGTATAGTGACTGGCTCTGATGGCACAACGTTAAACGTCGAAGACACATTCAATACAAAATATTCCGTTTTATATGATTCGCTCTATATCGTTGGAGGCGAAAGTGAAAATCAAACACATTTCAACCAAGGGATTCAAGAATTTCTTCATGAAGCATACAAACACTATAAACCGATAGGAATCGCGACAACTGGACGGTCTTATCTGCACACAACAAAGCAAAACAATTTAGCCGGAGTTGTTTTTGCTGAAAATAATCGTAATTTCGGAGAAGAATTTGTGAAAGCGATAGCGAAACAACGTTTTTGGGATCGGAAATAAGCGAGCAGGAAGCACGGACCCGTTTCTGTACAATCATGACAGAAATGGGTTTTTTTATTAAATTGTCACGAAAAGAGATTGTTAAATGGGCACCGACGGGTAGATAGTAACAGGTCTTTTGTGGTATTCTTAATCTAGTTAATTCTTCGCGCAAGTATTCTTCTTTTTATCCTTAACTAAATCCCCTCCAAACATTGAGTTTAATTATTGTCAAACTGCAAAGTGATAACGTGATATAATTTACATATAGCAAGGTCTTATTTGTTGTGATAAAAAGGGGGAAGGCTTTACAATGGAACTAGAGTTCTCTCCTTTTGGTGAATGTGGTGTTCGAATCGTATTTGGGCACACGATTTCACTAGAGAATAGCCAACATATTATAGAGTATAAACGATTAATTGAACATAGAGATGTCGAGGGGATAACGGATCTTATTCCCGGTTATACGACATTAACGGTATTTTATAGTCCTTTGTATTTTACGTACAGCGAGATGAAAGAAAAGTTAATTGAAATCTATGAAATGACGAGCACAAAAGTACAAAATGAAAGTCTCGTCTTTCATATTCCAACGTGTTATGAGGCTCCATTTAATCTCGATCTTGATGATGTAGCAAGTTATAGCAACCTATCGAAGCAAGACGTCATCACACTCCATTCAACTCAAAGTTATTATGTTTATTTATTAGGCTTTTTACCAGGGTTCCCTTATTTAGGTGGAATGGATAAACGGCTTGCGATGCCAAGATTAGAGTCACCACGAATGCGCGTTTTGCGCGGTTCTGTTGGGATTGCGGGTGAACAAACCGGGATCTACCCTTTGGAGTCGCCAGGTGGGTGGAGAATTATCGGGCGCACACCTGTGCAATTGTATGATCGAGGACAACAAAATATTTTGTTGTCACCGGGTCATTACATACGGTTTCAACCGATTTCTTATGCTGAATATTTGAGTATAGAGGAACAAGTGAAAGCGGGAACCTTTCGTTTAAAAATAACGAATGACAAAGGTGAATAAATGATGTTGCAAATTGATTTAAATTGTGATGCAGGTGAAAGTTTTGGTCGCTATTCTTTAGGAAGTGATGCTGAATTATTTAAGCATGTTACGTCGGCGAACATTGCGTGTGGCTACCATGCGGGAGACCACAACGTCATTACAAAAACAGTAAAGTTAGCAAATGAGAACAACCTAGCGA
>DKGN01000126.1 GCA_002453275.1 Caryophanales bacterium UBA6769 | reverse complement strand
TCTACGGCTTGTTGAACAGAAAGACTATATATTATCACATGAGCAGTTGACATTTGAGCATCTTGTCGATGTGTTTAAAAAAGTTACGACTCAACGAGAACCGAGGATTCCATTCCCGCAAGCTGATTCATTTCCGAGAGTCGTTGATTTGCTCAGCCTGCTCGTTGAGAGCGATTTGAGCAAGCAAGAAATAACATTAAAATATGACTTTGATGAACGCCAAACAAGTTATTACACGACAGCAGCTATGTACTTAGGTCTTATCGAAAAATATACAGATCACGAGAATCAAGTAATGTTCACGTTAACCGAAGAGGCAAGGCAGATGATGAGCTTGCGAACTAAGGATAAATTTCTTAAACTTGTGCAAGCCATTCTACTCCATGAAGTATTTTATCGTGTCTTTGCGGAATATTTACAGACGAAGCAGCTTCCTGATCGGGCAAAAGTTGTCACTATAATGAAAGAATGCGAGTTGTATAATCTTCATTCGGACAGTACATATTACCGAAGGGCACAGACAGTACTAAGCTGGATAAAATGGATAACTCAATTACCGGAAACGTATTAAACGTTAGGACAATCATTCGAACGCTTTCGTTTTGGTTAATGAATAAAGTCAATGTTAATTCATTTTTATTATTTTGCTCTTTATTTTCGGCATTCGTTCGATTGATTGTTCCGTTAATGAAGAGAGGATCGTTGTTTTGAATATGAACAAGTCCAAGTCCGGTAAAATATTTATGAGGTGGGTAGGCAAAAAGATATATTGCGAGATATAAATACATTTGATACGATATAGAATAGGCTGAATAATTTGAAATCTCAGTTTTTACACCCAAGTATAAACTCACAAAAAATTATATAAGGGGGAAATGGCATGTTTAAGAAAAAGTATGTATTTTTGACGTTTTTGCTAGTCATGCTATTAGCAGTGACGACAGCATGTGGCGGAGACGATGATACCGCTGGTGACGATGCAGACAAACAAGATAGCGAAGAAGGAACCGCGTTACTCATGGGAACAGGGAGTCAGGGTGGAACTTATTTCCCGTTAGGACAAGAGATGGCAAACGTTTGGAACGATCAAATTGACGGGATAAATGTAACATCCACCGAGTCAGGCGCTTCAGTTGAGAATTTAGCAAAAATACTGAATGGCGAATTTGATTTAGGGATGACGGTAAATCTTCCTGCATATGATGCGTTAGAAGGTACGGGGGATTTTGAAGGTAAGAAAGTTGAGAACTTTGCCTACATTGGACATATTTATCCCGAAGTTCTGCAAGTTGTTACACGTGACAGTACGGGAATTAATAGTATTGAAGATCTAAAAGGAAAGCGTGTTGCGATTGGACCTCCAGGAAGTGGAACTCAAGCAGCAACAAAAATCGTACTTGAAGCATACGGCTTGCAAGATGGCGATTATGAAGCGTATCAAGAAGGCTTTGGTGATGCAAAGTCTAAGCTTCAAGACGGAACGATTGATGCTTCATTCGGGCTTCTCGGGCTCCCTGATGCAGGAATTGATGAACTGCAGGCATCTGTAAAGGACGTAAAATTTTTACCAGTATCTGATGATGCAATTAAATTTATTGAAGATAATAGTGGGTATGCGGCATTTACAATCCCAGCAGGCTCCTATGAATGGTTAGAGGAGGACGTATCGGCTGCTTCTGCATTTGCTGTGCTTGTTGCCAATACAGATTCGGTAAATGACGACATTGCATACGATCTAGCGAAAGTTATGCTTGAACATGCAGATCAAAATACACATCCACAAGCGAAACATATGACGGAGGAAAATGCGTTGAACGGTCTTGGAGACCTTCCGATGCACCCAGGTGCTGAAAAATATTATCAAGAAATTGGGATAAGATAAACTATCTGATTCACTCAAAGGACCAGGCACTCGGTGTCCTGGTCTTTTTTTACAAAAATATCTTCTGAGATTGTAAAGTTGGGTGGTGATGTGCTTGAACAAATGGGATAAAAACAAAAAAGGTGAAAAGCACAACGAAACAGTTGATGAGAATTTGACAGTTGATGAAATATTAGAGAAATATGATCGTGAAAGCACGTATCGTAAAAACCTTGGAAAATGGTCTTCGGTTGTTTTTTTTCTTGCGATTGCATTGACGCTTTTTCATTTGTTTACAGGCTATCGAGGAGCATTTGAAGCACGAATTCAAGGGCCGATCCATCTTGGGACAGCTTTAGGTCTTATTTTTTTACTTTACCCGATAAAGAAAGGCATGCAACGCAAACAAGTTGGTGTACCTTGGTATGATGCGATTCTTGCATTTATTGCACTTGGGGTCGGGTACTATAATGTCATTTTTTATCAAGAGCTTGTAAGCGAAAAAATTGTATTTGGTTATTCTAACATCGATTATCTCGTTGCAACATTAGGGGTATTACTAGTTTTGGAGGCAGCAAGGCGTTGTGTCGGATTGCCGATCGTATTTGTAGCGGGTGCAGCGATTTTATACGCATTATTTGGCAATTTTATTCCGACAAAAATGTTTGCACATCGAGGATTTGACTGGGGCACGTTAGCGACAGATTTATATTTAACGACAAAAGGAATTTATAGTACACCGATTCAAGTTTCATCTACATTTATCTTCCTATTTTTACTGTTTGGAGTCATGTTAATTCGCACCGGTGTTGGTCAATTTTTTAACGATTTGGCATTCGCTCTCACAGGTCGGTTTACAGGGGGTCAAGCGAAAGCTGCGGTTGTCGCAAGTGGATTGCAGGGAATGGTGTCGGGAAGCTCAGTTGCTAACACAGTAGGCTCGGGGTCTTTTACAATCCCAATGATGA
>DKGN01000110.1 GCA_002453275.1 Caryophanales bacterium UBA6769 | reverse complement strand
ATTATTTTATTTTTGCTCATGCTCGGGATTATTACAGCATTTATTTCAATATTAGGAGGCAGTCGAGCGTTCGGTGAGTGGGCAATCAAGCGAGTTAAGACACGCGTTGGTGCACAATTTATTGGTTTTTTTCTTGGTATCATTATTTTTATTGATGATTATTTTAACGCGTTAGCGGTAGGTCAAGTGACGCGACCGATTACGGATAGGCAAAAGGTTTCAAGGGCAAAGCTTGCCTATATTATTGACTCTACATCTGCTCCGGTTTGTGTTGTGTCTCCAATTTCAAGTTGGGGAGCTTACATTATTACTCTCATTGCTCCTATTTTAGTTATTCATGGAGTGAATGACTATACGGCTTTTTCGGCTTTTATTCGGTTGATTCCAATGAACTTTTATGTGTGGGCAGCATTAGGTATGGTCTTGATAGTGGTCTATCGAAACTTTAATATCGGACCGATGAAATCTCATGAAGATAAGGCTATGCAAACGGGTGAGCTGTATAATCCTGAAAAACCGGTAACGGGAGAACTGAAAACCACTCTCCCAATGAGCCAAACGGGTTCTGTTTATGATCTTGTACTTCCAATTGTTACTTTAGTTATTGGTACTGTTGGAGCAATGGTGTGGACGGGCTATCGAGTGAGTAATGGGACTTTTTCAATTTTGAAGGTCTTTGAAAATACTGATGTTGCCACATCATTAGTGTTAGGTGGGTTGCTCGCATTAATCGTGACGATTGCTCTATTTTTCAGACAAGCATTCGTGCTTCGAAGTGTGAAGACGGATGTTTTTGGAAGAGGGGTGATGAACGGGGTTCAATCGATGCTTCCGGCTATTTACATTTTACTATTTGCATGGACAATCGTCGATTTAATTGAAAAATTAGGCACAGGTAAGTATTTGGCAAGCATTGTTAACAGTTTGAATATAAATTTTGAGTTTTTGCCAATGTTTTTGTTTATCATTGCAGGTATTATGGCCTTTTCTACTGGAACATCTTGGGGCTCCTTTGGCATTCTTTTGCCGATTGCGGGGGATATTGCTGCTGCAACAGATATAAGTATTCTCCTTCCTGCTTTGGCGGCTGTGTTGGCAGGCTCGGTATTTGGCGATCACTGCTCACCTATTTCGGATACGACGATCTTATCTTCAACAGGAGCGAGTGCGAATCATATCGACCATGTGATGACACAGTTACCATATGCGTTAATCAGTGCATTTATTGCGCTAATTGGTTATATTGTAATTGGGTTAACTAGTAGTTATGTCGTATCACTTACGGTAGTTATTTTACTATTAGCTGTTATTTTCTTTTTAAGTAAACCGAAGGAACGTCATTCGTTCGAGGAAAATAACGTTTTATAGTCAAAACCACTCGTTCAACAACTAGATCAAGTTGTGAGATGGTGGTTGTTTTGAAGGGGTTTGATTTTGTGGAGAGAACTGTAGAAAAAAAGATAAATATAAAAACCATTTTGTCTGATTTAAAAGCGCTTTTTAAAGCCATTGTTTTAATTGCGAACGTTCTTCCAGTTTTTACAGGCTTTTGGCTAGCACTCTATTTTACGAATTCTTCCTTCAGTGATCATTGGGGTGGATTGCTTATTACGTTAGCGGGGAGTACGCTCATTATCGCTGGGGCTCTTTTGTTTAACAATTGGTATGAAGTTGATCTTGATATGATGATGGAACGAACGATTAAACGGCCAACGGTAACAGGTAATATCTCTCTTAAAACTGTGCTTGTGTTGGGGATTGTTTTGTCGTTCGCTGGCTTTGGGCTATTATTCTTAACAACAATTGAAGCAGTTCTCTATGCTTTTGTCGGATGGTTTGCATATGTCGTGATGTATACATTTTGGACAAAGCGAAAATATACATTAAATACAGTTGTAGGGAGCCTTTCTGGTGCTGTTACCCCGCTTATAGGCTGGGCTGTTGTTGATACAGCTATTCATATCGTTCCAATTGGGTTATTCCTTCTGTTGTTCATTTGGCAAATTCCACATACGTTTGCAATTGCGATGAAACGGAGTGAAGAATATCGAGCAGCACGCGTACCGATGCTACCTGTCGTTTATGGATTTACGATGACGAAACGACAGATGTTCATTTATATTGCTTGTCTACTTCCACTCCCATTTTTGCTGTACCCACTTGGGCTTCCATTTGTGATAATTTCAACGTTACTTACGATTGGTTGGATAATTTTAAGTGTGCGTGGCTTTTTTGTAAATGATGATGTGAAATGGGCACAGTCTATGTTTATTTATTCATTAGTCTATTTAACAGTGACGTTCTTAACGATGATTATTGTTACTCTTTAATTTTACTTATTTCCAGTATAAGAGGTATATCGCTTAAAATATTTGCTTTACCCAATCGATTGTTCATGATTGGGTTTTTTAATGTTTATTTAAATAGTCCGATCGTTATCCAGATAAATAGTAAAAATGATAAGCTGAAAAATTGCAATGTTAACTTGTTTTTAGCCGGGATTGAAATATATTCTTGTTTTGTCGTGTGAAGAAAAAAGAACATGCTAGCCAACATAATAAAATAAGATAGTGTTCCGAAAAATTTCATATGGTTCATCTCTCCTCAACTGGATATTTCAACAGCGGATTACTAGTCTTCACTATAAAAAAATTTTGTTCATTATGCTGATGTCATTGAACAGTCTATGTATTCAAAATGGGAAAAATACTTAGGGGTATAGGGATATAACATCTCACTTGAGAAGGGAAGGTTGGCTTATTGTAACTGAAAGTAAAATGTGGAGATGGATGAGCTGTCTTTTTTTGTTTTAATTTGTTTATTCTCTTTTACTTTCGACTATAACAGTAACAGACAGATTACAGTCGGACTAAAGGGTGAAGTGACGTGAAAGAATACGGGGTTTACTTTATGATTCATTCAATTGATGTCGTTAGAGGGGGAATGACACGAGCAGCTTTAATTCGCGCGTCTATGCTGAGGGAAGTGTATTCACATATTGGCATTATTACATTTGACTTCAACCCTAATTACGAGAGGATTCTCAACAAGTTGGCACAGCTAGGGTTATGGCATGAAAATATGTACCATTATAATGTGTATGAATTTTTCATGGTTGATCATGTCAAAGGCTTGAACAACTTACAAAACAGTCAAAGCGAGCGAACAGAAAATTCTAACCTCACTAACGTGCGACAAACAAAGACTTATGATCAAGAAGGTCGGTTAAGAAAGCTAAGCATGTTAGATCAAGAAACGAATCATGTCGTGGAAGAGAAGTTCTTTTCACCAAATGGTTCGTGTTTTTTTAAGCGTAGCTTTCATCCTGTAACGAAAAAAACACTAAAGTGTACGTCGTATGCACCAAATGGTAAAGCAAAGAAATCTTTTCAAAAAGTGAAAGATTATCGCAATTATTTTATTCATAGCATAGCCGAAAATCATGAGGCTGTCGTATTATTATCAGATGGAAGATTTTCAGATAAAATTCTATTTGCAGCTGACCATCCTAAAATTGCAAAGGTTGCCTTACTTCATAGCAATCATCTGCAATTCCCTTATCATTACGGCAGTCCCCTCGTGAAAAGAAATGAAAACCTCATACGGTTGCTAAATAAGCTTGATGCGTTTGTGACGTTAACAGAACGTCAAGCTAAAGACATTCGGAGTCGGTTTGGACAAGTGTCTACCGTCCATGTCATCGGTCATCCAGCTCCAGCACCCCAGTCTATCCAACCATCCTACGAGCCTTACACAGCGGTTATTGTTGCTCGTTATGAAGGCATTAAACAAATTCCACATGCGATCAAAGCATTTAAAAAAGTCGTCAAGCGTGTGCCGCAAGCGCGTCTCGAAATATGGGGGTTCGGAAAATATGAGGAGCAATACAAGCGACTGATTACAAGACTAAAGCTTAAAGACCATGTTTTTATTAAAGGATTTTCTCATCATATAGAAGAAGTATTTAAACGAGCTGCCTTTTCTGTCATTACGTCAAAGTCGGAAGCATTTGCGATGGCGATTGTTGAAAGTATGTCCGTTGGTACGCCTGTCATTTGCTATGCATGTGATTACGGGCCAACAGATTTAATTGAGCATGAAAAAAGTGGGGTTTTAATTGCTCCAAATGAGATTAACAGTTTAGCAAGGGCTATGATTGGACTTTTTTTAAATAAGCCAAAGCGTCAAAATTTAAGTAAAGAAGCAGTCAAAATTATTAAACGATATAATGAAAAAGTGATGAGTGAAAAATGGGTTCGCGTTTTTGAGCAAGCGATTAAACAAAAGAATCAACGTATTCGCTTAACGCAAATGTCGGCAGTATTAACAGGTATGTATTTCTTGAAAAGTAAGCAATCCTTATCTATAAAAGGGGAGCTTTATTTAAAAGAAAATCGAATTCCTAGGCATTTGCGAAAGTATGTTGTGCTCTCGTTACAAGTTAGAAAGCGTAAAGAGTTGGAAGATGTTTATGTTCAGTTACAATTTAGGTGGCAGTCAGAGGACCGGCTTTATTTTGAAGGAAGAGTAGACAATATTGAAGAAATACAGACGGGCCTATGGGATGTGAACCTTAGTTTTGCTTGCTTAAATGCGAGCCAATTTATCCAACTCCGTAGTCCAGATAGCGTTTCATTTGAATCGATAATGCAGCGTGCTCGAAAAGCGCTGTTCAGATTGTACATAAATGGGGAATCCGTTTCACTGCGCGTCTATCGTTCAAGTGCCAAGGAAAAATTTAATGTTGAAAGATTTGTAAAGCAACTCATAGAGAAAACGAAAATGCAGATTCGTCAACAACTAAAAAAATAAAAGTAAGCAAGTAGGATGAGCTTTAATCTATTTACAAATAAAGTAAGGTAAGTTATATTGAATCATGCGTGAGAATGAGGGGGAATAATTGTGTTTAAACGAAAAATCTTCATATCACTGTTAGTCGTTCTAACGATATTAGCAGCATGTAGTAACAAGGATGAATCTCAGGCAGACAAGCAATCTTCAAAGGAAAAATCTGAAGAGGAATCTGTTGACGTTGAAAAAGGTCGCTCGAATGTAGAAATCACATTACCTGCGTCCATGTTTGAAGGTCAAGATGTTGAGGAATCGATAGCAGGCGCAAAAGCAGAAGGAGTCTCGGAAGTCATCGAAAATGACGATGGTTCTTTTACATATAAGATGCCGAAGTCTGTTTATGATAAAATGCTTAAAAATCTGGAGGAAAACGTAAATCAAACGATTGATGCAACGATCAATGATGAAAATTATGCCTCGATTCAGGACGTAACCTCTAACCGTAATTTTACAAAGTTTACAGTTATCGTTTCGGATCAAAAGTCTTATGAAAATAGTTTTGATGGCTTTGCTTCTATAGGGGTAGGCTTATCTGGTTTATATTACCAATTATTTTCTGGGGTTAAGTCTGACGACGCGAAAGTAACCGTATCGGTGAAGGATGAGTCGACAGGGAAAGTGTTTCACAAAGCCGTTTATCCAGACGATTTAGATGGGGAAGAACAAGAACAAAAGTAGCTTTTTACTAAGGTTTCCATGAAACTAGTAAACTTGTTGTATCCTTTGTTTATTTCGGATATAGTAAAGGATAGAAAATCTAATAAAAAACGTATCACAAGGGGAGCCATCGGCTGAGAGGGAACAATTTCGTTCTGACCCTTCGAACCTGTTAGTTAATTCTAGCGTAGGGATGTGATTTTTTGACATGAAGAAACGTATAACGTTCAAGTTTTCGCTTTCTTTGGTCTCCTGTGAGATTCGTTTTTTATACACTAATTCATAGGAGGCTTTTTTATATGCGTAATAATCGGTTACAAGTTATGATTGAAGCGTCTATTCTTGCAGCGGCTGCAATGGTGCTAGACATTCTTCCATCAATAAAGTTAGCACCAAATATCTCTGTTTCGTTCGCTATGATTCCTGTTTTTATCGTGGCGTTACGCTGGGGATGGAAGGCTGGTTTCTTTTCGGGGTTTTTGTGGGGAATATTGCAAATTGTAACAGGTGATGCATCAATTCTTCACCCTGTTCAAGCTCTTATTGAGTATTTGATTGCATTTGCAGTGGTTGGTGTAGCTGGCTTTTTTGCTCCACGTGTTCAACAATACATTACAAGTCAACATAAAGTGAAAGCACTAGGTACTGTTATTGTCGCGTTGTTTGCAGGTACTTTCGTTCGTTATTTTTTTCATTTTATTGCTGGCTATGTTTATTGGGGAAGCTATGCGCCAGAAGGTATGTCCCCCGTCTGGTATTCTTTCGTCATCAATGGAACGACAGGAATTTTAACCTTTATTTTGTGTGCAATTGTTCTTGGTGGACTATTTTCAGTGTCACCACGACTAGTTGAAAACAGAGCAAAACAATAGGTTGCCTATTCTCCGCTTTTACAAAAAATAAAAGCGGAGCTTTTTTTGTAATAATTTAAAAAACATGTTCTAAACTTATAGTATAATTGCTATTAGGAGGCGAGAAGAATGTCGGATAGTAATGAACGCTTATTAGCCTGTTTAATTTATGTAACGAGCTTTTTTACGACTATCATTGGGCCTTTGCTAATCTGGCTCATAAAAAAGGATGATTCGCCATTCATTGACTTCCATGGGAAGCAGTATTTAAATTTTTTAATATCGTATTCGATTTATGGAATAGTAAGTGCAATTTTAATGTTAATCTTAATTGGCTTTCTTTTAGCTGCGATTGTTGGTATTTTGTTTTTCATCTTTACGATTGTAGGTGCAATCCGTGCATATGAAGGGGCGTATTATCGTATCCCATTAACGATTCAATTTTTTAGATAACAAGTTGAGTGGGTGGAAATCTATCGTGAACAGATGCTAATCGTTATGTGGTTCACCAGTTTCCGAGCAAATTAAGGGTAGCAGGTTGTCCTCTCATGCAAGCGAGGAGGTTTTACCTGTTACTCAAAATCTAGTCGTTTGTGACGAAACTTTTGGTACTCTTTCTTTATTTTAATTTCAACATTTTTTCAGTAACGTTATCGTTTGCCCCAATCGAGTATAATTGATAGTCTCCATTTACCTTCACACGAAGACCGTGTAAGGTTCCGCCAAATACACAGCCACCATCTATTCCAATCTTTGATTCACAAGGAGAAATCCAAATGTCGTCTCTCTTATCCTCATGAAGACGTCGTGTCGGTGTGTGTCCGAATATAATTGTTTTTCCTGTATGATTGATCCCATCATGGAAAGGCTCACGTATCGAGCGAAAATATTGCTTACCACTATATTTCCAATTGGTTAAATCAAGGTTGACGCCTGCATGTACAAAAAGATGGTTTTCTTTTTCAATATAGTCAGGAAGAGAACGTAAAAATTCAATCTCCTTAGGAAAGTCATGTTTCATTTTTTCGGCAAGATTTGTTGGAGATAAGGATTGAACAATTTCTTTATTATAAAAGGAAGTTAGTGTCTCCTCTCCGCCAATCATATAATAAAAGCTTGTATGTCTCTGTGGCTCATCAAGCCAGTCGAGGAAGACCTCTTCATGATTCCCTCCAATTATAGTCGCACCATATTGGTCTTGAAGCTTTGAAGCTAATTGTACAACCCCACGGCTATTTTCTCCGCGATCGATCAAATCACCTAGAAAAATAAGCCTTTCTACATCAGGATTCCAATACGTTAGTAGTTGTTCTAATTTTGCGTAGCAACCGTGTACATCACCAATAATAAAAGATTGTTCCATATGAATGCCCCCTCGGTTTGATTTTAGCTGAATCGAGTTGGTGGAACAATAAATGTGCCAATGTCCAATATAGTTATTCCCTAAACTAAATGAATGGAATGTTCATTCATGATATGTGGATATCGGTTTACGGCTTATAGGTAAGACAATCGAAAAAGTCGTTCCTTTATTTTTTTTACTATCAGCCCAAATTTTGCCTTTATGATTTTGCACAATCTGTTTTACAATCGCGAGCCCTAAACCTGTTCCTGCTTGTTCTTGTGCCGAAGAGTGTTTCTTGTAAAAACGTTCAAAGATATAAGGCAAATTTTCTTCCTCTATGCCTATGCCATTATCTTTTACATAAATCATCAAATGCCCTGAGTCTAGGGGTTGCACTCCCATTGTAATTTTTCCGCTTTTTTCTGTTGTGTGTTTGATTGCATTTGAGATTAAGTTAGAAAAAGCTTGATCCATCCGTTCTTCATCTACTAAGCAAGTATAATTCGCCAGTTCTGAAAACGCATCTATTTTTTCGAACTTCCTGTTCTTTTGCAAAACAGCAAACTCACACTTATTACCTACTTGTTCTAACCAGTCATCCAGACGAAATTTCTTGAAATTGAAACTAATTTCTTTAGATTCCAAAATTGACAAATCAAATAAATCATCGATTAAACGATTGAGTACATTTATTTTGTCATTCACAAGTTTATGATAATGAAGGTCGTTTGCTGCAATTAATCCTTTTTGTACTGACTGCACATAATTGTGTAATAAAGTTACAGGTGTTCCTAACTCGTGTGCAATGTTTGCTAATAACTGCCGTCTTGAGACAGCCATTGCTTGTAAGTTATCGTTAGCAATTTTCAATTCATGTGTACGCTCTAAAACTTTTTCTTCTAAATGGATATTCATCTGAGTGAGCTCTTCATTTAACGTTTTTACACGGATTAGCGTTTTCACACGGGAAAGCAGTTCCTGTTTATCACAGGGCTTCACTAAATAATCATTTGCCCCAGCTTCAAAAGCGAGCATCTTATCTTGCAATTGATTTTTGGCCGTTAACATTAAGATTGGTAACTCCATCAAAGAGTGACATTTTCGTAACTTTTGACACACCTCATACCCTGACATACCTGGCATCATAATATCTAAAATAAGCAAGTCAATGTCATTTTCTTTTAGGATAGGAAAGACCTCTTTCCCTTGAAGAGTAGTGTATACTTCATATCCTTGAAGTGAAAGATGATTTATTAATACTTGCAAATTTACGATTTCATCATCAGCAATCAGTATTTTTGGTCTGTTTTTTTCAATATTGTTCTGACTGGGAAATTGAAGCAATTTGGATTGTTCTTTAAACGTCCGGATCGTTTCGGTTGTGGCACTCACTTCATCCACTTTTTTCTTATGTCTGACTGCATCATGAATTGGAAGAATAACACTAAAAGTTGTTCCTTCCCCAACTTTTGATTCCACTTCCAATTTTCCTTCATGCAGGTCGACTAAGTTTTTTGTAATACTCAGTCCGATGCCTACGCCACTTTCCTTTCTTGAGAGAGAATCTTCACCTTGTTGGAAGGGTTGAAAAATTAAGTTTAATTGTTCTGGAGGAATTCCTCGTCCGGTATCAGTCACTTTGATCGAAAGGCTCTTTTCATCGGCCGTTGCCGAAATGATTATTTTACCTAAATCAGTATATTTAATCGCATTATCGATAAGGTTATGTAAAATTTGTTGCAGCCGATCTTCATCCGTCCATACAGGAGGCAATAAGTCATTAACTTCGTTAATTAACTGGATCGGTTTATTTTTTAATAGTGGGTTTGTTACGGCTACGACAATATCAACAACGCTGCTAATGTAAACAGGTTTGCGCTGTAGCTCAAGCGAGTCATACTTTAATTTAGAGAAGTCTAAAATGTCATTCACTAAATGTGTTAACCTTTCGCCACTTGTGATAATCATTGATAGTTGACTTTTCATATTTTCCGATAATTCTCCTGAAATACCATCGCGTAATGATTCAGCAATCCCGATCATACCGTATAAAGGTGTTCTTAATTCATGTGAAGTAATCGCTAAAAATTCATCTTTCAATTCATCGGCTTTTTGCAAATTTTGCAAAGCAAGCTTTTGGCTTTTTTGTGCTACTTTTTCTGCATCTTCTTTTTCTCTACGCATTATATTAATTTTATCAGCAAGTGCTAAAGAAAGCAGAACGACTTCCATCGTTAGTGCAGCCTGCCCCGCGTATTCTGTTACGATTGTAAACGGCAAAATAACCGCTCTTTCTAAAATAGTGATCGACACACCTGTTAAAAAAATAAGCCAACCTATAATATAAAATCGCGCTTGTCGTGCACCGCGCTTTAAACTAATAATAGCGACTGTCAAAACAGTTGAAAACGTAGCAAGTGCAGCAATCACCATAAAATAAAGGGCTACAAAGCGAGAAAACGGTAATGTCATAATAACGATCATGTTCAATGGCATTAATAGATATAAAAGCTTTTTATATGAAGGAATATAAAGATCAATATCTAGAAAACTCCTTGTAAAAATAAGAATAAAAATACAAGCTAAAGCAACCCAAAATGGCGTGGAAATTACGTTCCAGGAAGGCAAGTGAGGCCACATATATTGGAAACCGATCCCATTGATCGATAGTTTTCCTAATAGTGTACATGATATGGCAATGACATAATAAAGGTAACTTTTCAGTCGCAAACTAAAGTAAAGAAACAAATTGTAGAAAATCATAACGAGGATGATACCGTAAAAAATACTTAATAGTGCAATTTCCTTTTGAGTTTTCTCGATAAACGTATCTTTATCCCAGATCGTAATCGGCGGATGCAAATCGCCACTACCAACAGCTAAAGCGTAAAACGTTTTCGATTCGTCAGGTTCAATGTCTAAATTAAAGACAAAATGACGATGCTCTATTTCCCGCTCGGAAAATGGCAAATCGGATCCTGACTCGTATAATAATTTAAGTTCATCGTCCTCTTTAGTATAAATGCGAATATCATTAATGAGCGGAAATGCAAACTCCAATAACCAATCATCTTGGTTCGATTGGTTATTCACTTCAAAACGAAGCCAATTTACGGTTTCAAAAAAACCTTTTTTTTGTTCGATTGCATCGATGTGAATAAATTCAGTGGAGGAATTCTCTGTAACAATATCATCAATCGTTAATTGTCCTTCACGGTCTTTAATGATATCGATGGCAGGATACATATCTTGTTTTTTGGTTGATGCTTTTAGTGTAATTGGTACACTGTCTTTTGCTTCACCAACGTGAATGAATACGCAAAATAAAGCGACAAGGATTGTGGTAAAGGAAAGTTTTTTACCAATCCGTGCTAGCATGGAAGCTTACCTCCATTACGAAGAGAATAAATAGCCAAACCCACGTATCGTTTTAATAAATTGTGGGTTTTTATGATCTTTTTCCAGTTTACGCCGTAAGTAACTAATATGAACTTTTACCGTTTCAATATTACCAGTTGCGTCTAAATCCCAAATTTTATTATATATTTGTTCTTGACTCCACACTTGGTTTGGATGTTTTGCTAAAAGAACTAATAATTCCATTTCTTTCGTTGATAAAGGGACAGGTTTACCATTCAAATAACATGTATAGTTATGTAAATGAATTTCTAGTTCACCGTATCTTAATATGTTTGAGGGCGTCTCTGGATGAATATAATATCTGCGAATGTTCGCTCTAATGCGCGCTTCTAACTCATCAAAGTCATATGGCTTTGTTACATAATCATCCCCACCAAGCTCAAAGCACTTAATTTTATCTAAAGTATTTCTACGAACTGTAAGAAAGATAATTGGAACGGTCATTTTTTTTCGTATTTCTTGACATACGGTAAAGCCATCGATTCCAGGCATCTCGATATCAAGTAAAATTAAATCTGGACTATTAGTCTCCGTCTGTAACAACTTCAGAGCTTGTTCACCGCTATCCGTAAGAATAACATTGTAGCCTTTTTGATTTAAATATTTACGCGTCAATTCGCGAATACCAGCCTCATCTTCAACGATCATAATCGTTTTACTTTCCATGCCCATGTTGGAACACCTCCTCTTTTTTTCATGTGTCGAAAGTTACGTATTTAGCAATAATTGTTCGACAAGAAGAACAGAACTCCTTTTTAATTGCTCAGCCTAGTCCCGTACAAGAAAAATGGCAGAGAGATTTCGCATGCCTTATATAATAGTAATATTGTAACGTTTGAAGGTTAAATAAAGGTTAAAAACATAAAGTTTTCCTAGTTTTAACGTGGATTTAACTTTCGTCCGCTAGGAACCGTAAGTGGAACAGTCGACCATTTTACAAAGTTTGCTGTCCTTGCTACAGAGACAGAACAAAAAGATGAAGAGAATGGGAACGGCACCAAAGATGAAAACGATGATGTAAGCACAGATCCATCGAAGGAAATAGGGAAAAAGCATGAAAAGCATGAAGCTGGTCAGAAAGAAGACGATGGTTCAAGCACAGATGAGACAGGCACCGAATCACTTGTTACAATCAGCGAAGATGTAACAAGTTCGGGTGGAGACAGTTCGGGTAATCTTCCAAAGACAGCGACACCTTATTATTCGCTCCTACTAATAGGTTTCTTCCTCGCTGTAGTTGGTGGTTTGTCATACTGGTATTTTCGAAGAAAGACGATTGTAACGAAGCAGTAGGACATAAAAGGATTGTTATGTATTATATTATCTTGGGGTGGGCTGAGCCCATTTCAAGAGGTTTTTAGATTTATTATTGTTTACTAAATGTAGATCTCATATGCGCGCATAAAAGTCATCGGTTGATTATTTGTCACTGTGCGACGAAATGGGGGACATATAGTAGGAATACAATTTTGTGGGCAAGCGAGGATAATGCGGGTGTAGAAATAAAATAAGTGATGGATGTTTTGTTAAATGGTAAGTAAGCCAAAAATACTTTGACAGCATTATTTCGTTATCCGTTATCCAGCGTTAGCGCATCGAATCTTGGCTAGTATGTGTTATCAGGGTCCGAGTTTAAAGCACGTGACTTTTCTTACCAAAATTGCTTGTTGTTGTTATATACTGTAGAAAAAGGGATATAATTGGGGGATTTTGATGCTGAAAATACTTGTCACATTACTTTGCATCAGAAAATCGTAGCAACCTAAAATGAGATGAAGTAACATATATAAACAAATGGACATCTTCATGCCAAATTTTTGTTTGCAAAGGAGAATGACAATGAATAACGATGAACGATATTTAAGGGCGAAAAAAAGAGTGGAAAACCTTAAAGGATTTTATATTCATTTCACCGCTTATATTTTAGTTAACGCTTTCATTTTTGCGATTAACTTCAGCACGTATGATGGGGAATGGTGGTTTTTATTTACCCTTGGAGGCTGGGGGATTGGGCTCATCATCCATGGGATTACAGTCTTTGCTTCGGGTAGATTTGGCGCTGATTGGGAAGAGCGAAAAATACAAAAATATATGGAACAAGACAAAAGGGACTAGATCATTATTCACTCAATAATCTTTTAGTTTCCTTTTCAAGAGGAATACTTTTTCTTACTATCTATACACTACTTTTGACTTGGCTCTTTTAATCTAGTAGTTTTAAATTAAGTGAAAATTAGAAATGTGAGGTGTAATATATGTCAAAGAAACTCGAAGAAATTATTAATAATGCTGAAACTATCCAACGCTCTTTTACAGAGCCAACGACGGTTACGGTCACTGACAAGGAAAAGTACCTTGTACATTTACCTGCAGAGTTCGACACTGCCAAAATCCCTTATGGGAAACCGCTTAAAGAATTGACGGCGCCTCAACTTGAAGAAGCCTTAAAAACGGGAAAAGTGAATCGCATGCGAGTTGGACCTGAAACACTTGGCTTTCCATTCGTTGTAACGTGGAATCCGATTATTGAGGGTGGAGAGGTCGTTGGGCTTCTTATTACGACAACGTCAACGGAAACCATTGATAGATTGCGGAATATGTCTCGGGATCTGGCTAGTACAGTTGACGATATGGCTACATCAACAGAACAGATTGCGGAAGTTTCTAACGTAATCACAGAACGGATCCAAGAAATATCCTCTGATTCCGAAACGATTATCGAAACAATAGAAACCGCTTACGAAGTAATCAAGGCGATACAAAACATTGCGAATCAATCAAATATATTAGGGTTAAATGCTTCGATTGAAGCGGCAAGAGCTGGAGAATATGGAAAAGGCTTTTCAGTAGTAGCAACAGAAATTAGGCGATTGGCCGAACAAAGTAGAAATTCATCTACTAACATCATCGATTATTTGGAAAATGTAAATGAAGCGATGAATCAAAATAATATATCGATTCAAGAAATTGCAACAACGGTCTCGGAGCATTCAGCAAACATTCAGGAACTGCATAGTTCATTTTCTATTATAACGACTGCTGCAGAAGAGTTGATGAAGGCGGGGAGAGTGTAAGTTTAAGAAATAGCATCAAGTGATTGGTTACGGTCTGTACCCGTGCATGGAAATAAAAAAGGTGAAGAAAAACCAAAACGTTCCAGTAATAAAAACGGTCAGTACCGAAGTTAGCCTGTCGTTTCTGTTGTCAGCATGGACAAACCACGAGTAATGGCAATAGATGATAAGAGCAAGCACTGGAAATGCAAAGAAAGGCATAAACCCATCGACAAAATCAGAATTTTTATCCCGATATTCTTTAATCGAAAGCGTGTTTTTGGATTGTTTTTCGAATGTAATTAATTTGCGATGAAAAATAAGAAATATGAGCACATAATACATGAATGCCGCAACTTTAATCCACCATTTCACATGAATATTTAGTAAAATGACTGCACTCAATATGATAATAGAAATTATGAAAAGTGGATGGAAAACCAAGCTTATCACCCCATATTTAAAAAAGTGTAACAATTAATGAAACTATCGCATTTAAACAATGGATTAACTACGATGAGAATAGTAGTGAAGTACAAGTTCGATGATATACATAACTTTTCGACGAAGAGCTCGCACATTTTGTTTAACAGCATATGACAATTGTCATACTCAATCCCTGACGTTCATGCCTTACAATGGTGGAAAAATTTTCGTATCCTTAATACACAATTACTCAACGTATGGAGGATATGATGATGAAGGAACAGGCAAAACAGTTACGAAAAAGTGTTGCACCTTATGAAAAATCTAATGTAAAAGCTAGTGTAAGGCAGCTCATAAACACGATTCCACCGTTTTTTCTACTTTGGTTTTTAGCCTATCAAAGCTTAGCCATCTCGACATGGCTAGCTGTTGGGATTGCCGTTGTCGCAGCAGGATTTCTCGTGCGGATTTTTATAATTTTCCACGATTGTACCCACAACTCATTTTTTGATAGCCGTAAGGCTAACGACCGGCTTGGGACGATACTTGGTATTATGACGCTTTTTCCTTATGAAAAGTGGAAGCGGGATCATAACATCCACCATGCGTCGAATGGAAATTTAGATAAACGTGGGACAGGTGATATTTGGGTGATGACGGTTGAGGAGTATGCTGAAGCGTCTGTTTGGCAAAGACTCGGTTATCGACTTTATCGAAACCCGATTGTATTATTTGTACTTGGACCTCTTTTTCTTTTACTCTTTTCAAATCGGAAAAATAATAAGGGAACAAGATTAAAAGAGCGAGTGAACACGCATATTACAACGATTGCAGCTATTCTCATTTACTCATTGCTTATTTGGATGATTGGCTGGAAGGCGTTTCTCATTATTCAAGGAACGATTTTGTTCATATCTGCATCGCTTGGCATTTGGTTATTTTATGTCCAACATCAATTTGAAGATGCTTACTTTGAAAATAAAGAAGAATGGAATTATGTGCAAGCGGCGATTGACGGGAGTTCATTTTATAAATTATCAAAACCATTACAATGGTTGACTGGTAATATTGGTTATCACCATGTCCATCATTTGAGTCCGAGAGTGCCAAATTATCATTTGGAAAAGGTTCATGAGTCAAATCCTCTTTTACAGCAAGCGACGACGATCACGCTTTTGACGAGTTTAAAATCGATTCGCTTTCGCTTGTATGATGAAAAGAACAAAGTCTTCGTTTCGTTTCGGGAAGCGAAACCACTTATAAAAAGGAAGTCGATCGAGATTGCGCCGAGAAAAACAAGTCTCGAAGGCCATAAGTAATTGAACGTCTAAACCATCTTATATCTATTTAAGGTGGTTTTTTTCTTTGATATAATGAAGTTACGTTATTGGGTGTAAAGGAGTTTCCTATGCATAAGTGGTATCAGCTTTTTCCGAAGAATACGTGGTTGAGTATATACATCTGGATTATTTTTTGTATATTACCTTTCTTTTTTATATTTCGTTCTTCATCTCTTATAACGAATATCATTGGTATTCTAATGGTCGTTTTGTTTTTTTTATCGTATCGATATTCTTATTTATCAAAAGGTTGGCTCGGCTATTTGTGGGTCATTGTCGGGATGCTGATTAGTTGTGTTATGACATTTTTATTTGGCTATGTTTATTTTTCGTTGTTTTTAGCTTTTTTTATAGGTAACATCCGTCAGACGGTCGGTTTTTTTATTTTATATGGTATTCACGTTGCGACGACTTTAATTGCAATCGGATATGGAGCATTTTTACAGCAAGACTTATTTATTTCTCAATTTCCTTTTGTTATTATCTGTATTCTTGGTGTTATCTTACTTCCATTTAACTTGTTTAATCGGAACCGTCGTGAGCAATTGGAGGGTCAACTGGAAATTGCGAACAAACGGATATCTCAATTAATTGTTGCTGAAGAGCGGCAACGGATTGCACGTGATTTACATGATACGTTAGGACAAAAGCTTTCACTTATTGGTTTAAAAAGTGATTTGGCTCACAAAATATTAGATAAAAAGCCTGCGGCTGCTAAAAAAGAAATACTTGATGTGCAACAAACGGCTCGTGTTGCCTTAAAAGAAGTGCGTGAGCTCGTGACAAATATGCGTGGAGTAAAGCTTGAAGATGAAATAGTCCGGGTGGAAAATATATTGCAAGCTGCAGACATTAAGCTGACGATTGATGGAAACCTCGTGCTTTCGAACATTCCTCTACTAGTCGAAAACGTTCTGAGTATGTGTTTAAAAGAAGCCGTGACGAACATTGTAAAACATAGTAAAGCAGAAAAATGCAAAATAGTTATTGAGCAATTAGATGATGAAGTGTTAATCAAAGTGAATGACGATGGGATCGGCTCAAAGGGAGAAGTTGGTTTTAAAATAGGCCACGGGTTACAAGGTATGAGAGAACGGTTGGAGTTTGTCAACGGCAGTTTAGCGATTGACTTAAAATCAGGTACGACCTTAACGATGAGAGTTCCTAACGTCATTAAGCATACTGTACAGGAGGGGTAAGTAGTGATTCGAATTGTCATAGCTGAAGATCAGCGAATGATGCTTGGTGCCCTTGGCTCTTTGTTGGATTTGGAAGATGATCTTGAAGTTGTTGGGAAAGCAACAAATGGTGAAGAGGCACTTTCATTAGTACAAAGGTATCAACCAGATGTTTGTATTATGGACATTGAAATGCCGCTTAAGAGTGGACTTGAAGCGGCTGAAGAATTAAAAGGGACAGACTGTAAAGTAATTATATTAACAACATTTGCTCGTTCGGGTTATTTTCAACGGGCTTTAAAAGCAGGTGTTAGTGGTTACTTACTTAAAGACAGTCCGAGTGAAGAATTAGCAAGTTCTATTCGCAGCGTGATGGCAGGCCAACGAATTTATGCACCTGAATTAATCGAGACTGTGTACAGTGAAGAAAACCCACTAACGAATCGCGAAAAAGAAGTACTTGAACTTGTAGCAGATGGAAGAAATACGAATGAAATAGCGGATAAACTAAAGATTAAAACAGGAACTGTTCGTAATTATATTTCTGTTATATTAGATAAATTAGAAGTGAAAAATCGCATCGAGGCGATCACACGTTCAAAAGAAAAAGGCTGGTTTAAATAAAGCTAATAATTTCGATGATAATTACTGTATAAAATGAATAAAAGAACGAGCATGACAATATCTAATCTTGCTTGAAAAGCGAATTCCATAAAACCAGTATGTAATAAAGGTACCTTCGTTAACAGGATTGCTCCAATCATAATCGTGATTAACGGGATTGTTGCATATCTTACACGTTTATGTAATAAAATGAAAACCCCACAGCCAATCTCGAGAATAGCAACAACATATTTCAAATAAATAGGATAAGGCAAGCCAAGGCTTAGAAAATATTGACCTAATTCAGCATTGATGATTTTCATTATGCCAGAAGTAATGAAAACATAAGCAACAACATAACGAATGAACTGTAAAACGTTCAAATCAATCCCCCCTTGTATTGAATGTATGCCAAAAGGGGACGAACATGAATAATGAACAGAAACTGCCAACTTTAACGAGCAATGTCTTGGAATTGAGGCTTCATTAACTCTGCAGTTTTTATGAGCGAACAGGCCCTTAAACTTGTTTATTTTTAAAATATGTTAGCTTTGTTATACTATAGACATAAAAGTATAAAGGTGTGGTGGTCAAAACATGGTTGCTAGTAATGAACAGTTACCTCCCAAAACTTGTACAATTGAAGAATTAGTTACAATCGAAGAAGATGTTGCAAAAGTGATAAAAGGCAAGAAAACTGCAACACGACGGAATGGTGTCTATGCCCACCCAGGGGAAATAATGACACTTGAAGGTCATGAGTTTATAATTAAGCGTTTGTACCATCAGGAGTTAGGAGAAATAACAGATGATGAAGCTAGGCAAGAAGGTTATGAAAATGTACAAGCTTATAAACAAGCGATTTTAGGATTACATCCGAACATGCCTTGGCTACCCAAAATGAAGGTTTGGGTTCATGAGTTTTCACGGAAGGACTAGAATGAAAGCATATGAGACCCCTCAATCTCATAAAATGTTGTGAAGTGAGATTTGGGGGGATAAGCTTATGCAATTTTACTATGGCCAACACATGCCATTACGGATTTTAGATGAGGCGGAATTTTGGAAGCACCAAGAGGAAGAGCATACTGTCGTAATCCGGGAATTAGTAACAGGACTTGAAAAAAAGTATGTTGATGCATTGAATGAATGGGAAAAAGCCCTTTCCAATACGCACCAACACGTTGTGAGCTTCATAGAATCAGTTGTTCGTACGAGTTATTACTTGCCTGCACAGCTTCATGAGCAGGTCATGCAACTCGTTGTTTTCTGTTTAGAAGAGAGTAATCAGTTTATTGAGCTTTGTCGACAAATAAGGGATGACAGTCAGGTCGTAAGTAAAAACCAAACTGCAAAGGTTGTCCTCAATCACATTATTGTAGAATCGGAATACTTTATCGGGATTGCACGAGCATTGTTAGCCCAACAACAACGCTAATAATCCACGTGACGATGCTAACCATAGGGGGGTTACCTCTATGGTTTTATTTTTCGTCGCAGGGTATTTGGTTAACCAGTGTATTTACTTGCGCTTTGAAGTTGGATCCTTTCCCCGCATCATTTTTTCAAAGTCTTTCATTTCTTCGTTTTCCAACTCCGAAACATCATATGGATATTTCTCTTCTCGGTCGATTCTTACACCCATTTTTGTTCCAATCGAATCTTTAATTACCCGATCCCGCTCTCCGTCGAAATGTGGTGTCGTTTCAACGTGGATATTATCATCCTTTTTTGGCATGAGCATCATCTCCTTCTTCCTAGTGTGAGTTCAATTGGATAAATTTATGTAAAGGAATAACGCTTTTTTACAGTAAAAATTCAAAGAATGTCCACAATACCCAATTTTTCCTATATAATAATAATGACCTAGTTTAAAAGACACATAACAACCATGAATCATGTATTTAATAGGTATAAGGGGGGTAACGATGTTTTCTTTTATTAAAAAAATTTTTGCTTTGTTTAATGGAGAAGATAGCTCAACATCTACCTTAATGGAAAGGGCAATGAAACAATCGCTGAATGAACGAGCAGGTAGAGCTTCGTTCTGGTCTTCTGAAGTCTCCTCTTTTGCAAAATACGATGTGCATGATGAACTTGAGGAAATGTGGCTTCGACAGCAAATGGAAGATAGTCATGATCCGTATAAAAATCCGGGTTTAGATGGAAACATTGACCAACATTATCACGGTATCGATCACGGATTAGACGATGGGATGGATCACCATCATCATGACCATTAAACTAACATAGCGATACATAGAAAAAATTGACAACATGAGGAGATAGCAACAAGTGGGAATTATTTATTTGGTGAAGAGTTTGGTTACGATTTGTTTTAATTATAGGTCTTCATCTTTTAGGATTTTTTTACTTCAGGAAGATTCATTGGAGCATTTTCAAAAATAGACGACACCGATATATAGGAAGAACAGCAGTAATTTTAAATCTAATCGGATTCGGTTTTGGACAAGCTTACAATCGTCAAGTGGTAAAAGGAATTGTGTTTTTTGTTGTTTTCCTAGGAGGGGTTGTCGTTGGAGGTCTAACAGGGTTACTAGATGAAAACTGGTTTATCTTGATAATATTCGGGATGCTCATAATTGGCTTAATTGATGCTTATCGAAATGCTTATACAGCCGAGTATCGTGCTCGTTATGACGAACGCATGCAAGACATCGCAGAACAAGCAAAATTTATTCAACAGTATCAGGAAAAAGGACATAAAATTGCGGTAGATACAAACATTTTAATGCATGACTCGGCCTTGTTAATTTATTCATTAGAACAGTTCGCAATGGATTTGCATATGAGTATGATGGTATTTAATGAGCTAGATGGGTTAAAGAAAAGTGATAATCCTGAAACGAGACAACGGGCGCAATTTGCATTTGATGTCATTGAAGAATTTCAACGAGCGGATAAACTTCACATGTTAAAAACACCACGAACTGACGAGATTCGGAAGTACGGGTTAAGTGGTTCTCCCGATGAGAAAATTATTGGAACGTATTTACACGAAATTGAGAAAGGTAAAGAAAAGTTATTGTTTTTGTCGAATGATAAAGGGGCAAGAATTATTGCACGTAACGCAGGAATGCCGATCGTTGAGATTTAAAAAAAGCGGTGATACATTCACCGCTTTCACTGTTTCATAGAGATTAAACACGTTCTCCAAAACGTAACCGTTTATTAAGAGCATACATAATCGGTGCACCAATGAGCATGACGACGAATTCCCCAGCGGCCGTTGTTAGCCAGCCAAAAAAGAATGGAATGCCGAATGCGAGATTTAACTCATACGCAATAATAAACATCGTAAACGTAAATAGGCCCGTATTGAAAAGAAGTCGTGCCCACGTTCCTTTAATGAACTTCATCGCTCCGATTAAGATGAGCAACGTGATAAGTGAATGCCCGACACCGAAGATTAAGTCATATGGTAATAACGGTGAGAAAAATAAATTTGTTAAAAAAACACCGAGCACAATTCCAAAAATGTACTTTTTGTTAAAGACGACGAGATGGTTAAATATCTCCGAAATTCGGAATTGCACATTTGTAAAACCAAATGGCTGAATGAGTGCGGACACCGCAATGTACAACGCTGCAAACACAGCATTGCCAATAATTGTACGTAGTGTCATATTGAATTGTCTCCTTAGTATTTTTAACGTTGGATGGTCGCGAACAACGTTTCCCTTTGATAGGGAGCAATGATCATTATACAGCAAGCACAAAAAAAGTGAAGCGTGAAGTGCTTCGGTTTCCGAATTTCATACTTAAAATACTTCTATCTTTGGATTAACTGCATTGACTGCATCTTTAAACCTCGTTCGGTGCTTAAAGCCAATCATACTGGCTGGAAAAGAAAAGATTGTCCGCCCGGCTTCATCTAAAACATAAACGACCTTTTCTGTGCTCCGCTCTTGCTCTATATTCTCATTGTTTCCAAGTCTTATTTTCCCAAGTGTGACACCGCCTGTATTGCTCCCATGTGAGCTACTTCCGCTTACAGTTCGATTAACAATTGTTTCCACCTCTCTAGTCACAATTTGAGAGACTCTTGCTAATGGAACCTCATCGCCTCCGCCCCATTTCTCATAACGCAATAATCCATCCTCGATTACTACTTTTGTTTTTATAGATGATACTACTATTACTGCACCCATCCCGGCAACGATCGGTATTACCCAGATTGGTAAATCTGATACAAAGTAAGCAAAAATGAAAGCCGCACATACAACAATGACAATTCCGATTACAACAAACTTATTTGCCTGAAAGGTTTCATTACTCAACTAAAACACTCCTCACAAACGTATTTTTTGCCTAATGTTAGTTCAAGGTTAAGCTTATCTCCCCACCTTCCTTCATTCATTTTTAAAATGATTTAAGTTTATCGTAAATGCTCAAGGTTAAGATGACGTAAAAAGCATGAATTTTAAAATTACGTGCAAGCTATTCAGGAAAATGAAATTCTGACGAAAGGGGTGATGAACAAATGGGGCGAGATGAACATCGAAATCCGAGTGGAAAAAAATCGCTAGGCCAAACCCCCAAAAGTCAAATTGCTGATGGGAAGAATATTGAATTTTCCGAAGAGCTTGCCGATGCGGATGATAAAGAAGCGGAAGCGAGAGCAGCAGCTGCGAGAGAACGAGCAAGAAAAATTCAAAAATATAATGGCATGTGAAAAAACAACCTACGTACTTTGATGTGCACCCCTAGAATTTAGGGGTGTTTTGTATGATAACAAAAATAGAAAACGAAGCATTACGCTTTCAATCCTTATGTTAAATAGCTAAGCAAGTTATGATTATCAGCTTAATTGCCTGAGCATAGACATATTAATAACATCTTTATACCTAATCCTAATTATATGGTTTATAATGGAATTGGCATTATTTTGAAATTTCAAAAAGTATGTATAAAAAGGTGGACTACACATGATGAAGGGATCACTTTCTAAATCGTTTAAAGGTGTGTTTTTTTTCAGTCTCGTATTTCTTTTAAGCTTTTCCCTTCATCATAAGGTGAAAGGAAGTGCAGAGACTGCAATTACTTTGCATGCTACGACTAAAGACATAAACGTCTATCCTTCGCTCTTTATTTTAGAAGACAGCAAAAAAACACTTACAATTGATGATGTTGTTTCGCCGGAACATGCTAAGCAGTTTATACACTCCGATCAATTTGAACAACAGAATGGATTTTTCGAGACGGCTAAATGGTTTCGCTTTGAAGTGCATAATGCATCGGAACAAGAGGAATGGTTAGTAGAGCTTGCGTATTCGCTCGTTGAGTATATTCAATTCTATTCACATGATGAATCAGGAATAGTTGAGCTTGAGAAGGGTGGTTCCGCTTATGACTTCGACCATCGCAAGATTAAACATCGGAACTTTATCTTTAATTTTGAAATAGATCCATACGCAACGAAAACGTTCTATCTTCTAGTTCACGCACAGGGTGATGCACATCCTCCCCTCAACATTTGGAACGTTCAAAAGTTTCACGAAAAATCTCAAATTGAATTTATTTTATCGGGAATTTTTTACGGAATTGCCCCCATTATGGTGATATATAACTTATTTTTATTTTTTAGCTTACGTATGAGAAGTTATCTTTACTACGTCCTCGCGATTACATGTGCTATCATAACGAATCTGCAAAACAACGGTTTAGGATACCAATATATATGGCCTCATTCACCTGAGTGGAATAATATTTCAAATCCATTATTCCTTGTCCTCTCGTGTATTTTTATTCTATTGTTTGTGCGAAGCTTTTTAGATACAGATCGTTATCTCCCTACATTTAAGCCGATTTCTTATGGCTTGATGCTATTGAATGGCATCGTTATCCCTTTTTTATTTATCAAAAAGACGATCGCGATCAATATTATGCTCGTGAGTACTGCGATTACATTTGTAATTATTTTAACTGTTGCTGTCATCTGTTTGTTGCGCGGGGCGCGACAGGCTCGTTTCTTCATTGCTGGTTGGTCGATTTACTTAATCGGAATTATTATAACAATATTTTCAACTGGCGGGCTTTTTCCATACATTAGTTTGGCAGAATATGCGGCTCAAATTGCCCTTGGAATTGAAGTTGTTCTGTTATCATTGGCACTCGCAGATAAAATAAACTTAATGCGTGCAGAAAAACAAATGGCTGAGAAGAAGTTGAGTGAGAGCTAGGCGATCGCACTGGAAAACTTAAAGAGAGGAGATAAGCTAAAGGATGAATTTTTAGCGATTACCTCACATGAACTCCGCACACCACTTAATGGGATTATTGGAATTGCCGAAACATTACGGGATGGAGCTGCTGGGCAAGTATCTGAGAAGGTACGCACACACCTTTCAATGGTCGCTCAGAGCGGGAGGCAATTATCTAATTTAGTTGATGACATTCTAGACTTTTCGAAATTAAAAAACAACGAATTGGAAATTAGGCAAAAGCCAGTGCATTTATACGATGTGACGATGTCGTTTTCACAATCTGTCAATCTTTAGTAAAAGACAAACGAGTCACGTTGTACAACAAGATTAACCGTTCGACACCAATGGTTTACGCTGATGAAAAGAGACTACAACAAATACTTTATAATCTAATTGGAAATGCAATCAAGTATACTGAGCAAGGAAAAATTGTGATTTCCTCTGAACACCATGGACACTTTCTCAAGGTTAGAGTAACGGATACAGGAAAAGGAATTACGAAGCAAGAGCAAGAGATTATTTTTGAACCGTTTCGTCAGGGGTATTTTGTTGAAACAAGGGAAACATCGGGGACTGGGATTGGGTTAACAATTACGAAACGATTAGTTGAGCTCCATCATGGTCAATTATTTTTAGAATCTGAGTTAGGTATAGGCACAGAAATTAGTTTCACTTTGCCGATTGTCTCTAACCGAGAAGAACTTCAAGCTGGCAAAGAGGCTGGTGTTACAATCGAGCCATTTATTGATGTACTACCTTCAGTTAAGATGAACGTTATGCCAGTTACTGCAAAGAAAACGAAGTCTGCCAAAATATTAATCGCGGATGATGAGCCTGTTAACCTTCAAGTATTGCGGAATCAGCTTGTTCTTGATGGATATGAAGTAACTACGGCTCACGACGGAGAGCAAGTGATTCAGTATGTCCAAGCGGAACGATTCGATCTATTAATACTTGACATTATGATGCCAAAAATGTCTGGATATGACGTGTGCCAAAAATTACGGAAAAACTATTCACTTATGGAGCTACCAATCTTAATGTTAACAGCAAAAAATCAAGTCCGAGACGTCATTACATCATTTGAAGTTGGAGCGAACGATTATTTAACTAAATCATGTGATAAAGAAGAGCTATTGTCTCGCGTAAAAACACTTGTTCATTTAAGAAATTTAAATGAAGAGCTCCTCGAGATGAATCAGAAACTAGAGCAAAAAGTTCAACAACGAACGGAAGCTCTTGAGATTGCCAACGATGACTTAATGAGGATAAATGATGATTTGATCGCAATGACAGAATCCCGCCGGCTTCTTCTGGCAAATATTGCTCATGAACTGGCAACACCATTAACATTGATTCATAGTTATGTGCAAGCGTTGCAGGCAGGCGTTGTATTAGCTGATGATTTACATTACCAAAGCCTCGTCTATGACAAAATCAACGTCCTTAATCGGCTAATTAATGATTTAGCAGATTTATCAAAGCTAGAAGCGGGGCAGGCTAGTTTAGAATTTAACATGATTCGGCTTGATAAATGGATAATGCAATTGAATCAAAGGCATGAATTTACCGTGACACAAGGTGGTAGAAAATATATCCAAGACGTGAAAGATGAAGAATCTTTAAGACAGTATACGTGTCTTATCGATATGGAGCGCATGGATCAAGTATTTTCAAACTTAGTTCAAAATGCAATTCGACATACTTCATTGGAGGATGGGGAAATTTCGATTTCGGTAGCTTTGGATGAAGGGAATCAAGAAGTGGTTTTTAAGATTAACGATAATGGAACTGGAATTAGTGAGGAAAATCTCCCTTATTTATTCGAACGCTTTTTTAAAGCGGAGGTTGCCCATTCCGAAGAAAGGCAACAAGGAACAGGGTTAGGCTTAGCGATTGTGAAGGAGATCGTCACTGGGCACAATGGGGAAATTTGGGTTGAAAGTAAGCTGCATAAAGGGACGACATTTTATATTAGCCTACCTATCCAAAGATTTAGAAAGGGGGAGAATAAGCATGGCAAAAGAGAAAATACTTCTCGTTGAGGATGAAGCAGGGATTAGAGGGCTGATTCAAGTGTATTTAGAAAATAGAAATTTTACAGTGATTACGGCCGCAAATGGGGATGAAGCATTGGAGACTGTTCATTCGGAACAACCAGACATTATCTTGTTAGATATAGAAATGCCAGGTATGGACGGGTTTGAAGTGTGTCAACAAATTCGGGAAACCTTAGATGTTCCTATCTTGTTTATTAGCGGGCGGCGCGATGTGACGGATAAGCTAAAGTGCTTTGAACTCGGTGGTGATGACTATATTACAAAGCCATTTGACTTTGCTGAAATGGAAGCAAGAATTCGGGCAAACCTTCGCCGCTATGACAAGAAAATGAAGAAAGCAGCAAATACTAATGTACTGAAGTACGGAAATTTAGAAATCCACTTGGACAATTATAAATGCTTTGTCCGTGGCAAGGAAGCGTCCCTCTCCACAAAAGAAATGCAATTACTTATTCTTTTAGCAAAACGGCCGAATCAAGTATGGAGTGCCGAACAGCTTTACGATCACGTATGGGGCTTTGAATCGGTGGGTGACGTTCAAACGATTAAAGTCCATATTAGCAATCTTCGGCGAAAATTAGAAATTGATTCGACTAACCCACAATACATCCAAACCGTCCGGGGCTTCGGGTATACATTCATTGCATAATCGAGCGTTACAAAAGAACTCTTTCCACTCGCCAATTGGCGGGTTTTTTATTTTGAAATTAAAAAGTAAGGTCGCTCCTTAGTCGAACGGGACTGTGCGGTACGTGATCTGTTGATTTCCGTTCCCGCCAGTCGCTTTTCGCGAGCACGGCCTCAGCTTCTTCAGTGTTCTTCGGACTCGTGCCTACACTCCAATCAACTTTCCCTTGATTGGAGTGTAGGCAGTTGACTCTGGGCTGGCTTAAATCCAAAGCGCAAAGATTTTCGGAGCGGTTCACGCTTACCTTTACTTTTAAGCTACCGCGCAGTTTATTGATATTCCTTATAAAAACGAATCTTAACTTAAATTTAACGTTCACTTGTTATACTCCATTTAATTCAGTATAAAATGAGGAGGTTTTAAAAAATGGAGACAGAAAAAACAGCTCAAGAAAAGCAATCGGTATTTAAAGAAGAATCAGGAAATTTAGCTGAAACAGAGCAAACATCATCTGAAAAAACAACGACGGGTTTGGAGCAAAATACAGCTGGGCTACTTTGTTATTTAGCAGGATTTGTTACAGGGATTATCTTTATCATTTTGGAAAAGGAAAATCGCTTCGTTCGATTTCACGCTATGCAGTCTATTTTTATAAGCGCCGCCTTGTTTGCGCTTAATATTGTCCTATCGTTCCTTCCGATTATCGGCTGGGCGATTAGTCTGCTCATCAGTCCTGTTGCGTTTATTTTGTGGATAGTGTTAATGGTGAAGGCGTATCAAGGGAAATGGTTTAAACTGCCAATCGTAGGTAATATGGCTGAAAAGCAATTAAACAACCTAAAAGAGTAATATGAAAAGTCCCTCTCGATGAGATAAATGAGAGGGACTTTCCTATTCACAGCAATCGCTTTACTTCACAGTTCCCTGTACATCTACATCACCATGAGGAGTAAGATGCAGACTTAGTGTAAATGGGTCACCTGCATTCATATCTTGCTCAATGCTTTTAAGAACCATATGCACTTCACCGGGAGCTAACTGAAATGTCTCTCCAGCGGGAACTGTAATCCACCCGCTATAGCCTTCATCACCTTGACGAAATTCAACCTGATGAGAAACGCCAATAATCATGGCATCATGCAAATCAAGCTGCTCATCACTCTCATTATGCAATGACAAGTAGACTTTGGCATCTTCGCCAGCTTTAGTTGGTTCCATCCATACATTTTCAATTTTGTAGTCCGATAGTTCATCGACATCGTCTGCCGGGGTATTAACGTTTTCTTCGCTACTTTTGGGATTATCATTTTCAGTGGAGTTCCCTGAATTTGGTGTTTTTTCGGAACACGCCCCTAGTGTAACGATAATTAAAGTTAAAGTAGCGAACAGCAAAAGTTTGTACATTTTTCTCAAATTTATCAATCCTCGCTTAGTTTTATTGATTTTCATGTTAAGTGGTGAAGGTTAAGGATTGGTTAAGAAATTTTAAAAAACAACTTTACTTGGAATTAACCTTCGATTGCTACGCTTATTGTCGAAGGCTGTCAAGGCTCTAAAACACAAAATAGAAGAATCTAAAAATAAAGGGAGGTATAAGATTGATTAGTAGAAAAAATAAGATGCAACAAATCCGAAGACGTTCACGAATGATGTTTCAAAAAAACGTTCTTATGTTATTGTGCATGTTGCTCATTTTCAGTACATTCGGGTTAGGATTAAGCGGATCGCATGGACAAGCCCAACAAGGCAATGACGGTGCAATTGAAATTGTTGATGCTGATGGTCAAGGTGATGCCCATGAGGATGTGGGTGGGGAAGATACTGCTTTTGATTTACTGGAAGCGGAAGCTCAAGAGCCGCTCAGTCAAAAAGATAATCTGCTTAATGGGATTGCAGGTATGGATCAGGAAGGTGCAGGAATAGGTACTGACGAAGTGTTTGGTCCTGTTTCAAAGAATGCGAGTTTAACGAACAAAGTTGTTGAACATCAAGGAGAGCGTACGTCAACACAGGATCAAATTCAACCAATGAGTGGTCCAGGAGATTTTGCAGGGGGTACAGGGACTGAAGATGATCCGTACTTAATTGAAGATGCTGTTCAATTGGATAAAGTGAGGGAACAAAATAGCGGTCAGTATTTTAAATTAATTAAAGATATTGATCTGAGTAGCTATGATAATTGGAAACCGCTAAGCAGTAAGGATGATTCCGAACATCGATTTGTAGGATATTTCGACGGGAACGGTTTTACAATTTCTAATTTAAAGATTAATCGTGGGAACGAAGATAATGTGGGATTATTCGGCCGTGCATTCGCCATGACGGATCCGGTGACGCCAGAAGTACCTCAAAAAAATCCATCTGTAATCGACGATGGCATTGGAGCAAGTCATCAAACAAATGATGCAATAAGAGTAGAAGGAAATGATAAAAGCTCAGCTAAATTACCAAAGACGGCAACAACATACTTTACATTGTTGTCTATAGGAATGCTACTAGTTTTATGTGGCGGTGTACTGTACGTTTACCGACGCAAAAATCGTATAAGCTAACAACGTTGATATGCCCCCTTAAAGGAGACAGATAAATACTAAAAGTCTGTCTTGCTTTAGGGGGTTTTTGTTTACTAGTTATGTCAGTCTTTATTTGGTAAAATAAATGTATGAAAAACTTGCTAGAAATGAAGGGGTGATTTAGATGCGAATTATCGGAATGTTGACACTCGTCGTTGGTCTAGGTTTTCTTTTTTACGGTGGTTACCAAATTTGGGATTCCAAGCAACAACAAAATGAAGCATTACATCGAGCGGAGCAAATGGTAACTAGTGATGAGAAGATAGACATATCCGCATTTTCCCCAGCTATTGGCGAAGAGGTTGGAATTCTGTCTTTACCGACCTTGGACGAGGTGTTACCGATAGTTGAAGGGGTCGATGAAGACGACCTAGAAAAGGGTGTTGGACATTACGGGGGAACTGCTTTCCCTTCACAGCAAGGGCAAGTCGTCTTATCGGGCCATCGTGATACTGTTTTTAGACGGCTCGGAGAATTAGAACTCGGAGACGAACTTGAAGTGAAGATGCCGTATGGTGATTTTACTTACGTTATTGATAAAACAGAGATCGTCGATGCTGACGACCGAACGGTCATTAATCCAGATATTGATGAAGAATTATTAACAGTGACGACTTGTTATCCTTTTACGTATGTTGGCAGTGCACCTGACCGTTATATTATCTATGCCAAGCCAAAAGAGAAGTAGCATTTATCGGAGGGACTGCGTGGTGAAGCCACTAGCACAAAAGGAATTTTTTCAACCAACACTTGAACTTGCACGTAGTTTACTTGGCTGCTTGCTCGTAAAAGAAACAGAGGCAGGCATAACTTCGGGCTACATCGTTGAAACAGAAGCATATATAGGTCCAAAGGATCGGGCGGCGCATAGTTATGGAAATCGTCGCACGAAGCGGACTGAAATTATGTTCGGAGAAGCGGGTCATGCGTATACATATCAAATGCATACACATACGCTCGTTAACGTCGTAAGTGGAGAAATTGACAATCCGGAAGCTGTGTTAATTAGGGCAATTGAGCCTCATACAGGAATCGAATTAATGTATGAGCGCCGGCAAGTTGAAAAATTTCAAAACTTAACGAGCGGACCAGGTAAGTTAACGAAGGCGATGGGGATTAGCATGGAGGATTACGGTCGATCATTATACGAAAAACCGATTTATATTGCGAAAGGATACAAGCCAAAAGTCATTGCGACAGGACCACGGATTGGAATCGATAATACAGGTGAAGCGAAGGAATACCCATGGCGCTTTTGGGTTACAGGAAACCCATTTGTGTCAAGATAACACTTAATGATACTTACTTTTTGAGACAACAGATATAAAGAATCTTATTTTTTGTTTTTTACGATGTTTCGTGAATATGATTTTGCCCTATACAGACAATAAAAGGTAACGTCGTCTGTATAAGGAGAATGACAACATGGACTTAAATTTAATTTGGAAAACGTTACTTATTTTTGTAGTTGCGACTGTTTTGTTGCGACTTGGCGGCAGGAAGTCGATTTCACAACTTACAATTCCTCAAGCGGTCATCATGTTTTCTCTCGGTACATTAATAATTCAGCCCGTTACAGGACATGGACTGTGGACAACCTTTTTTATCGCAGCTATTCTCGTTGCGAGCTTAATTGTGACGGAGTTAATCGAATTAAGCTTCGACAAATCGGAATCTTTCATTACAGGAAAATCTGTTGTTGTTATAGAAAATGGAAGACTAAGCGAAAAAAATTTAAAAAAGCTTCGCTTAACCGTCGATCAATTGGAAGCATTGCTACGTCAAGCAGGGATCACTGCAATTGCTGATGTACAATATGCAACGATCGAATCAAATGGACAAATTGGGTATACGTTAAAACAAAACAAGCAATTCGCAACGAAAGAGGATATCCAACGTCTCATTCACCTAATTCAAACAGGGCACTTAATGCAGCAAACACAAACTCCCGCTGGCGAAGATCTATTTAAAGAAATTCAATCCGATGATCCGACACGACCACCTGATCGATTACAATGAATATTGCTTGAATTTAATGAGGCTGTCCTTTTCAGGACAGCCTCATTAAATTTTAATCAAGGTATCGATTCATTTCATCGACGGAAAGGGGTGTCGATGGTGATGTGTTTTCACCAGGCATTAATATTCCTTTACCATCGCAAACGGAACAAGTGTATTTCCAGTTTTCATCATCTGCAAGCATTCCTAGTCCATCACATGCTTTACATGTATGTTCACGGTTGACTGTCATCAGTGTTCCTCCTAGCTTTTTATTTGTAACTATTCCTTTAGTAACTACACTTCGACGAAGAAAGGTTCAGGTTTATCCTTGACTAAGTTAATGAGACCACCTTTTAACATAATGTCGACTTGTCTTTCGGATAACGAGTGCTTTACGACAAAGCTGTCTTCTGTTCCCTTAATTGTTACAATCAATTCGTTTCCTTCTTGGATTGCTTGCCGAATGTTCGAGAATTGAAGGACATCCCCTTGTTTTAACTCGTCATAATCTCCTTCATGAACAAATGTTACCGGTAAAATTCCAAAATTTATTAAATTTTGCCAATGGATGCGGGCAAAGTCTTTTACGATGGCAATTTTTAATCCAAGATATCGAGGAGCGAGGGCGGCATGTTCGCGACTTGATCCTTGGCCATAGTTATAACCGCCAACGATCGCGTGACCACCTTCATCACGTGTGGCCATTGCTCGTGAATAATATGTGTCATCAACGATTTCATACGTAAATTTACTAATTTCAGGTAAGTTGCTTCGATATGGAAGGACACGTGCACCGCCTGCGAGAATTTCATCTGTTGAAACATTATCGCCAACCTTTAATAAGATAGGGACTTCAAATTCATTTTGCAGCGCATCCATATCAGGGATTGATGCGATATTTGGTCCTTTAACTAACTTTATTTTTTTTGCTTCCTCTTGTGGAAGCGGTGCTTGTAACAGTCTGTCATCAACGGTCGGATTTTTCGGTTCTTTTATTTTTGGATATTTCATGTCAAGCGTACGTGGATCAGTAATGACGCCAGTTAATGCGGAAGCTGCCGCAGTCTCAGGACTACATAAAAAAACGCTATCCTCTCTCGTTCCCGAACGTCCTGGAAAGTTACGAGGGGTTGTTCGTAAGCTGTTTCTGCCTGTTGCAGGTGCTTGCCCCATACCGATGCATCCGTTACAGCCTGCTTGGTGGAGACGCCCACCTGCCTGTAGCAAACTTGCAATATGACTCTCTTGTACAAGGTCTGTTAGCATTTGTCTTGATGTTGGGTTAATATCGAAGGAAACACCTTCCGAAATCTGTTTGCCTTTTACAATTTCAGCCGCCATGGCAAAATCACGGTAACCGGGATTTGCTGATGAACCGATGTATGACTGATAAATTGGTTCACCTGCCACTTCACTTACGGGTACAACATTTCCTGGGCTTGACGGTTTTGCAATAAGAGGTTCTAAATCTGACAAATTAATCTCTTCTTCAATGTCGTACGTTGCTCCTGTGTCTGCAACGAGTTCGCTCCAATCTTCTTCACGCCCTTGTGTTCTTAAAAAGCGCTTAATCTCCCCATCGGATGGAA
>DKGN01000083.1 GCA_002453275.1 Caryophanales bacterium UBA6769 | reverse complement strand
TCCTTTTCCCTTAAATCTAACTTTCCCGTATTCATCCGCTGGTACAGATTATTTGCAAGTATCATGACACACACTAACGCAACGCCTGTGATTTCAAATGGGGTAATCGTGTGCCCTTGAATGACTCGAATGGCAATTGTTGTTACTGGTGCAAAATTTATAAACAAGATTGCATTAATTGGCTTTAAAATACTTACACCTTTATTCCAACCAAGAAGGGCAAAGAGTCCAGGTAAAGTACTCATAAACAGCATGTTGTATCTAACATTGTACAACTCTGTTAAAGTCGGAACTTCAATATGCCCAGTTAAGCTACCAATTATTACGATAACGGTTGCAGTTGCTGTCCCATAAAGACAACTAAGCGTTGAATAACGAAGCACCGACCAACCTGAAAAGCGTCCGCCACCGATCGTATAAACAGCCCAACCCAAGGCGGCCAGAAATAAAACAAATAATGGAATCAGCTGATTTTTCCCAAACAAGATACTGACATTTCCATTTGATACGACGAGAAAAACACCAATAAAAGCCCCCATAATACATATTAGCGTCACTATGCTTGGTCTACTTTTATAAACGACCCATAAGACTAAAATAGAAATAGAAGGTGCGAGTGCCTCCATAATTGAGGCGAGCAGTACACCAGCATCCCCGAGTAAATCTTGTCCAACAAAAATCAACAAATTATAAACGGTAAAACCCATCGCGCCGAAAAACCATAACAAAAAACCGTTTCCATCTGTTCGAAACGCTGCTTTTCCTTCAATGATGTACAGCAAGATGACTAAAACAATAACAACTGGAATATATCGAACAATCGTAAAATAATAAGGGTTGATATATTGGAAAGCATGGTTAGCAACTGGAAACATAGCTCCCCACGACATGCTTGCAATTAAACATAATAATGCGCCTAAAAAAACATTGTTTTTCATCCGTTTGGCTTTCCCTCCATTTGTTACGTCTACTCTCATTTAACAAGAGAATGAATATCATGTAAAATGATTATAAGTGAATGCAGGCATCACTTTTTGTGATTTCTGTTTTGGCATTTTCAGCAATGGAGGGAAAACTAGTGAATGTTAGAGATTTATTAATCTTTGAAACAGTTGCAAATAAAAAAAGCATTAGCCAAGCTGCAAAGGAGTTAAATTATGTTCAATCAAACGTCACATCGAGAATTCAAAAGCTAGAGGAAAAGCTTCAGACAAGATTATTTCACCGACATAATCGGGGGATGATTTTAACACCAGAAGGAAAAAAGCTTATTACGTATGCACAAAGAATAACGTCATTAGTAAATGAGATGAAAATGATTACAGCTAGTTCCAGCGCTCCGTCTGGAAAGTTAGATATTGCGACAGTTGAAACTGTCATCAAATTACCACTCATTTTATCTGAGTATAATAAAAATTATAAAGAAGTAGACTTAACTCTCTCGACAGGAGTAACAGCTCATTTAAGAAATAAAGTGTTAAATTATCAATTAGATGGGGCTTTCATTACAAAAAGTAGTACGACATCCCATCCTGAACTTGTAGAAACAGAGGTCTTCAATGAAAGACTCGTTTTAATTTCAAACGATACGTCAATGACATTAGAAGAATTAATTGAAAGACCGTTGCTAAGATTTAGTGATGGGTGTGGCTATCGCGAAAAATTAAACGAGTGGTTACGCGATGAACAAGTTACACCTGCCAAAGTAATGGAATTAGGGACACTTGAAACTACACTCGGTAGTGTCATATCCGGTTTAGGAATTGCTTATGTCCCCTATTCAGCCGTTCAACATTATGAAAAAAGCAAGCTCATTCGCTGTCATTACCTCCCTTCCAAATATAGCGATATCGTAACAGTTTTTATTCATAGGAAATCGGATTATATTTCGCCAGCCTTAGAAAAATTCATTGAAACAATTGAAACGTCTAAACATAATGTTACATCTCCCTTTTACAGTTTCAATTGAATACAATTCGTAAGCTAATACATTAATTACACATTGATGGGAGGTTCCACTAGCGGAACAACGAATGGTAGTTTACTTCCCTCCATTATGGGTATAAGCAAAAAAGGAAAACCCTACAGGAGGGAGACGATGAAGCAGTTTTTAAAACTCGTTATCATTAGTTTAACAGCAGGGAGTATTCTTGCTGCTGTTATGACAATCATTTATAGGTTGACTGGAAATCAAGCCTACATATTGCTGTATAATATGGACTATATACCGATACTTCAAAAGTGGGAAATCAATTCCATACTTGGTATTGCCTTTCATTTTGTTACGTGTATCGTAAGTGTCTTACTTATGTTCTATAGCTTGTCATGGTTCCATCTCGATCCGAGAGCAAGTTTTCCTTATATTTTCGTCTATACAGTTGGAGGAGGTATTTTATTTTCCCTAACAGCTCTCACTGCAAAACCTCCAGATTTGTTTGATTTAACTGCCTGGTTATATTGGACAGCCGGTCATGCACTATTCGGTTTAACCGTTGGCGGTTTCGTGAAAAGGTGGGTACATTAAACGTTCTTGTGTTGAATTCCTTTTACCTCATCCTGATGCGAGCCAGAAAAACATTTTACGCTCCATTCCCTTTCCATTTTCAGTGCAGATGATAAGGTCTTTCTTATAGGTCGTTTATTCTCCTGGCTAGACAAACCCATGAAGGCTTCTCCTAACTTCGATCATACTACTCTAATTTCTGTCTTAAACTAAATTTCACTTCTTTTCAGAGCTAAAAGTCACTATGTTTTTAGGGTCGTTGCTTAACATTTAACTATGTTACAATGGGAGTAAGCGCTTACTTCATTCGTGTACACTTTAAATAATGCTGTCAATAGTTAAGCTACACGTAAATTTGAAGCGAATTGCCGTTTGAAACGTCTAAATATTCAGTCCATTCGTTCTGGGGGAGCTTTATTTCAAAACCTTGGGAATAAACGTACATTGAGGAGGTATTGAATTGACTAATAATCAACAAAAACAATATGATGCTGTCGTTGTTGGAGCGGGATTTTCCGGTTTGTATATGTTACACCGTTTGCGAGAGGCTGGATATTCAGTGCAAGTTTTTGAAGCCGCTGCAGATATTGGCGGGACATGGTATTTTAACCGGTATCCAGGTGCGAGGTGTGACATCGAAAGTATTTATTATAACTATACGTTCTCTGAAGAAATTCTTAACGAATGGACTTGGTCTTCTAAATATGCTGAGCAAGCAGAGATTTTAAGTTATATTCACTTTGTAGCGGACAAACTCGACCTGCGGAAAGACATTCAACTGCAAACGAAAGTGACATCTGCACAGTACGATGAAAAAGAAAATAATTGGATGGTTACACTAGACAACGGTAAGAGTGTAGTGGCAACGTACTTTATTTCGGCTGTCGGGGTTCTGTCTGCTTCGAACATTCCAGATATTAAAGGCGTCGATCGTTTCCAAGGCGAACTTTACCATACAGGTGAATGGCCACATGAAAAGGTAGATTTCAAAGGGAAGCGTGTCGGTGTAGTTGGCACAGGTTCAAGCGGAGTTCAAGCG
>DKGN01000078.1 GCA_002453275.1 Caryophanales bacterium UBA6769 | reverse complement strand
TAACACAGAACGTATCAAAGTAACACCTCCTAATTAGTGTGCAAATATGTGCTTGCCTATTTTAGTTACTTGTGGTCGTGTCCAGATCCAGCCGGATGTTGCAGTATCGGGATTAAAATAGTATGTCGTTCCGCCGGTCGGATCCCATCCATTTATTGCATCAATAACTGCTTTTCTTGCTGTCTCATTTGGTTCTAACCAAATTTGCCCATCAGCAACGGCTGTAAATGCTCGTGGTTCAAAAATAACGCCTGCAATGTCATTTGGAAAAGATGCGCTATTTAATCTGTTTAAAATGACTGCTGCAACGGCAACTTGTCCGATATACGGCTCACCTCTTGCTTCACCGTGAACGGCATTGGCCATCAACTTGATATCATTTTCTGAAAATCCTTTTGGTGTATTCACCGCTTCTTGAACTTTTGGCTTTTGAGCTGCTTGTTGTTTTTGCTGATTATTTTGCTGTTGTTGCTGCTTTTGTTGTCCTTGTTGATTCTTATTCTGTTGAGCTTGTTGTTTTTGTTTTGAACCTTGCTTTGTCTGCTGATTCTTTTGATTTTTCTTTACTTGAGTTTTATCTCTCGGTTGACCGCCATAATGCTTTGGTTTATCTCCTTTATTTAAATGGCCTTTGACATATTGTTCGTCGTATTCCGATGCTTTTGCTAACATATTTTTCATTTTTGGGCCAACGAGTCCATCAATCTTTTCAAGACCAAATTCGTATTGAAAATTTCGAACAGCCCAATACGTTCTCCATCCGAAAACCCCATCAATGTCTCCGTTGTAAAAACCTAGGTATTGTAATCTCGCTTGTAATTCAATGACATCATCTCCTACAGCGCCTTTTTGGATTACTTGATTTGTAAATGAATGAGCACGGTTAGGCTCTACTCCAATCGAGGCTGCTAATAACAAACAAGCGAGGAGAATCTTAGTTACAATTCGAATCCTCGTCATATAAATAATTCCTCCTTGTTATCCTACTTTTACACGCTAGACTACTTGTATTTTTCGTATTGAGGGAAAAATTATTCAAAAAAGCATATTTCACTTAAACAAATTTTTTTTCATAAAAAAAACACGCAAGTCAAAGTAGACTGCGTGTAACTTGGCAAATATATATATCAATTACCTCGATTGAACATTAAAATAACGTCCTTCTGGATGTGCAAAAACCATTGCGGTAACTGAGGCTTCCGGTTCCATCATAAATCCTTCAGTTAGTTCCATTCCAATTTCTTCTGGTTGAATTAGCTTAAATAATTTTGCTTGATCCTCTAAATTCGGACAAGCCGGATAGCCGTAAGAGACACGAACCCCTTGGTATTTAGCAGAAAAACGATCTTGCATCGTCATCGTTGTTGGATCAGGTATGCTCCATCTATCTCTCATTAACTCATGTGTTCGCTCAGCTAATCCTTCAGCCAGCTCTAATGCAAGAGACTGGATTGCATGGCTTTTTAAAAACTGGCCATCTCGCTTCAAGTCTTCACTATATTGTCTAATTCCGCTTCCAGCAGTTACGGCTAGAAAGCCAACATAATCCATTTGATCGTCCCGTAAAAAGTCCGCTAAACAAAGATAAGGTTCTTTATTTTGGCGTGGAAATGTGAAGGTTTCAATGAGACGGCTATGATCTTCCGGATCAAAAATATAAATATTATTTTTTCCGGATTTAGCAGGGAAAAATTGGTACATGGCATTCGCAGAAATGAGTTTTTTCTCTTCCCCTTCAATAAATAACTCATCGACTAACTCTTTTAAACGTACTGTTTTCTCATCATTTATCTCTAGGAGCCTACTCACTTTTCCTTTCACACCTAAATGTCTACCGAGAAGCATTTGCATATTGACATATGGCTTTAACTGTTGGAGAGGTAAGTTCCGAATAATATGTTTTTTCGTATCAAAAGGTACATAAACATTTTCTTTTTTTACATCTGATCTTTTTTCAATGATTTCAACTTTTGGTATGTCCTCTTCGTTTACTTGTTGTTGTGCCTTTTCTTCAGCCATTGCCAGTACTAACTTATCATGTTCATCAGGGTTTGCTAATTTATTCGCTAAGTTTAATCCGTCCATCGCATCTTTTGCAAAAAGGACAAGTCCTTCATATTCGGGTGCGATTTTTGTTTTTGTAAATCTTCTACTTAAGGCGGCACCACCTACGAGAACAGGAATGTCGATATTTGCTTCTTTCAAGTCTTTCACAGTTAAAACCATCTGTTGAGCCGACTTTACGAGTAAACCTGATAGGCCGATGGCATCAGCCTTTTCTCGTTTATATGCCTCGATCAATTCAGGCGGAGAAACTTTAATGCCAAGATTTACGACATTAAATCCATTATTGCTTAAAATAATATCAACAAGGTTCTTACCGATATCGTGGACATCTCCTTTAACTGTCGCTAACAGGATTGTTCCTTTTCCTGTATCGTCGGTCGCTTCCATAAATTGCTCTAAATAAGAGACCGATGCTTTCATAACTTCTGCACTTTGCAAAACTTCAGCAACAATTAATTCATTTAAGTTAAAAAGCCGTCCTACCTCTCCCATTCCGTCCATGAGCGGACCATTGATAATGTCTAGCGGTTTATCGAATTTCTTCAAAGCTTTCTCTAGATCTTCGATGAGTCCATCTTTTGAACCTTCAATGACATAGTTTGCAATCCGTTCTTCTAATGTTAAATTTGATTGTTTTACTGTTTTTTCAATTTTCTTTTCACGATAAAAAGCGACGAATGTATCAAGAGTTTCCTTCGATGTTTTAAACAGCAAATCATTTGCCATTTCTTTTTCTACATCAGGAATTGAAGCGTAGCGCTCCAATCCTTCTGTATTCACAATTGCATAATCAAGGCCTGCTTTCGTGCAGTTGTATAAGTAAACTGCATTAAGCACTTCTCTTCCTGCAGGTGGGATTCCGAAGGAAACGTTACTTACACCTAAAATAATTAAACATTCTGGAAGTGCTTCTTTAATGAGCCGAATGCCTTCAACCGTTTCTTTTGCTGATCCTATATACTGTTCATCACCTGTTCCGACTGGGAACACGAGAGGGTCAAAAATAATGTCATGGGGATTTAATCCATATTTATTAACGAGCAAATCATATGAACGTTTTGCAATTTCAAGCTTCCGCTCAGCTGATACAGCCATACCGGTTTCGTCAATTGTTCCGACAACAACTGCTGCACCAAATTTCTTAATAAGTGGGGCAACTTTTTCAAATCGCTCTTCACCGTCTTCTAAGTTGATTGAGTTAATAATCGCTTTACCTTGTGAATACGTAAGAGATTTTTCAATAACGTGTTCATCTGTTGAATCAATCATGAGGGGAACTTTGACTTTATTAATGACTTGGCTTAGAAAGGCTTCCATATCTTCTAACTCATCACGGTCAGGGTTCGCAAGACAAACATCTATAACGTGTGCACCTTTTTTCACTTGTGCTCTCGCAATTTCAGATGCTTCCTCATATTTTTCCTCTGTTATTAATCGTTTAAACTTTCGTGAGCCAATTACATTCGTTCTTTCCCCTACAAACAATGGGCGCATCGTCTCATCATAGACGATTGGATCAATACCAGAAATTCGGTGACTTGGCTTTTTTTCAAGTTTTCTCGGTTGATAACTTGCCATTTTCTCTGAAAGCACTCGTATATGTTCGGGTGTCGTTCCACAGCAGCCGCCAACAAAGTTCAACCAGCCTTCTTGGGCGAATCCTTCTAATTTTAAAGCAAGTGATGTTGGGGATTCATGGTACTGTCCTTCTTCATCAGGCAGACCCGCATTCGGATAACAACTTACATTTACCTCGCTTAAATCACTTAAAGAACGAAGATGATCACGCATAAACTCAGGTCCGGTCGCACAATTAAGCCCAACTGCTAGCGGTTTCATATGTTCAATGGAAATATAAAATGATTCAATGCTTTGACCGGCTAGCGTCGTTCCCATCGGTTCAATTGTTCCTGAGATCATTAACGGTAACCGTTTATTCGTTTTTTGAAAGGCATTTTCAATTCCTATAAAAGCGGCTTTCACATTTCGGACGTCCTGGCTTGTTTCAAGTAACAGCAAATCAACCCCACCTTGAATTAAGCCAAGTGCTTGCTCTTCATATGAATCTGTTAATGCTTCAAATGTTGTTCCTCCGGTAACTGATAAAGCTTTA
>DKGN01000108.1 GCA_002453275.1 Caryophanales bacterium UBA6769 | reverse complement strand
CAAAGTCTTTTTAAATCGTGAAATGTTAAGTAATAAACGCAACTTATCATTTTGATTTAACTTTTGAATGTCGTCCCACGTTTGAGCATGGGGTGAAATTGAAAATGAAAAAAGAAAAGCGTCACTGCTTTCTTCAATTTTAACAGGCATAAAATAATCTGATGGTTCCTTAAGTAGAGCAAGTTGCCGGTTGTCTTTCAATTTAGTTTGTGATTTTACAAGTGTCAATTGCCACTCATTTTCTTTTAAGTGAAATTCGTAATCGGTTGAATCGATTGTTATCTTTTTATCTTTCATTGGTTCATTGACCCCTTTGACAACACAACTAATATATCGCCATCCGTTACATCATAGTCTGCTAGCTTATCATCATCAGCTAAAAGTAGTTGCTTTGTCGGTACTTTAATAACCCAGGAAAATCCATGAGGGATATTAAGGTGTAATGTTTCAGCAAGATTTGCTAATAATTGTTTAATTGGTTGGTGAACCGGAATACGTAAATCGTATTCCGAATCACCCCAATTGTGAAAATCTAGCGTTACATTCACATGTGTGTCTACCATGAATTTTCTTCTCCTTCACTCAAATGCTTTTCGCATCAAAGCGTAAATTCCTCCACAGATTGCTAGCGCCACCCCGATTAAACTTGAAAGAATCATCGTGCCCATCTTTCCTTCTGAGTCACTTGCTTGAATCGAATCCTCTTGTGTCCTACTTTGTGGCGCGGTGTAATCTGTTGCAAAGAGTGAGGTTTCCGTATCTTCCAAAACAGTGTTCTCAATTCCTTGTTGAATGAATAACATGTTTTCTAGACTATTTTGTGATTCTATTGTTTCTGTTTGTTTTTCTTTAATCGACAAGGCTGTTTCCTCTTTAAACAAATCCGGGGCTACCTTTTCAAGCTCTGTTTCCATTTGAGCGGATGCCTCTCCCAATGAAGACTGGTCGTCTCGGCCGATCCGCTCTTGTTTAAATTGTAGCTTTCCACTATGCTTCAAAGTTTCCTCTGCCTTAACGGATACTGAAGGCATGAGCATGAAAACGATGAGAATAGCGAGGAAACTAATTTGCCTCGGTAAGCCCTTCATCGGTCCCCACCTCTTCCTTTTCTGGGCGGTGTATTACGAACAAGTTAGCGAACACACTGATAATAAGTATGATAACTAAGCCGTAAATGGTCATGTAATACCCATCACTAGCTTGCATAAACTTCATCAGCATCGTTTCAACGTATTGCAATGGTGAAAACGTCTTAATCATACTAAATGCAGAATTCTGACTCACATCGGATACAGCATTTGTTAATAACAAGTAAATGCTTAACATGATCAATAGCAAGAACATGCCAATCATCTTAAGCTGTCTGAGCAAATACGTAGCAACGAGCAGCATTGTAACCATCATCAGAACGATGATTCCGATCCATGCTATGAGCTTCGTTTCCGTTATTTGCAGTAAATAGCCTGATATGATGCAAATGACAAGACCTTCTACAACACCGATTCCCGATGTAATTGCTGTTAACGGCCAGTTCCCTTTGAGAGCAGTGTCTTGAACACCGACATTCTCCCTCTTCCTTCTTCTCTCTTCATAGTGAGAGATGACATAGGCAGTGAACAAAGCAACGATAAAGCATATCAAAACGAGGAAGTATGGAGTTTGCGTATCACCAGCCATAATGATGCCATCATTCTTAACCTTGACCGGCTCTGATAAGAAGCTATACAAATCTTCGTTCGGTCTGTCACCAACTCGGCTATTCGCGAGTACATTGACAAAGTTATTTGCAAAATCTTTGTCGTGATTCAGCTTTTCCACTAGCTGTGTTGACAACGTGTTCGCTTCATTAACGATCGAAGCTCCATTTTCTTGGATCATCTCTGCTTGCTTACTAATCGTTTCAAGTGTATCAAACACATGGTCAGCTGACGTTAAATTTGAATGCGCTTGTTCAACCAAGCCTTGGCTCACAGTTAGCAATGATTTAAATTCTTGGTCTAAACCTGTAATCTCCATCTGCTCTTCTTCGTCATGAACAAGTACTTGCTTTTGACCATCGACTAGCTTTTGGCTTGCTTCGCGCCATTCCTCTAGTTTATCTAGTGTTTTATCTACAGCTTTGTCTAACTTTGCAGCTTCTTCTCTCGTTCTTTTTATTGTATCAGCCATCTGTTTAGCATTGTTTTCTGCATATTCCAAAAGGCTGTAAAAGCCTGCAATGTTATTTTTTATGTTCTCGAATGATTGTTGAACTTCCTCTGTCATTTGATCAACGATAAATTCTTGCAAAAGGTCCATGAAATCTAACGTGTTAAACAAATAATAAAGCGAAGTTTCTTGTTCCGATGCAAAATCGGCTAACGTTTGTTCACCTAGGTCGATTTCATCAAAGTCAAGTCCAAAGTAGAGTTCATAAAGTGAAGTTATTCTTTGATATGCTTCCACAGTCTCAACTGCAGATTGAATTAATTCACCATTTAATTCCTTATAGAGGAACGACTCATTTGTATTAGAATAAGTATGAGTTTCAACTCGTACTTCTTTCACGACTGTTTTAACATTTGCTGGCTTTTCGTTTGCCGCCTTATCATCTTGCCCTTTGGAGTCTTCGTTATCTTCTCCACTTGTTCCGTCTTCATTGTCGCCAGGTTGATTGCCATTGCCATTTTCTTCGTTTTCGTTGTCGTTCTCGTCCTCGTCGACTTCCTGCTCTTCTAAATACCAGCTCCATTCAATTGGGTTAAATAATTCAATGGAACTATCCTTCCTCAATTTAAAGTCTGCTTTCAGAGTAAGTTGACCTCTATTAGACACCGTTATTTCAGCATCTGGATTAACCTTAGAGAAAGTTTCTTCTCCTGGTAATTTAACTAAAAGTTGGCTAACGTAAAATTCATCAGGAACGGACATAGATAGTTTAAATTTAGTTTCTTTCGCTTCTCTAATTTGTTGAGTGTCCGTATAACTGACTCCAGTTTCATGCAAATATGTTTTTATTTCTTTGATTTGTTCTTTTATCGGAACACTTTTCTCACGAAAATAATTATTGAATTCGTCATTAAACTTGGCTGTCACTTCCATGACATCGCGTAATTTTTTTGCTGTTTCTGCTGAAAAGCCAAGGCTTTTCATTTCATCTTCTTCTAAATCGATCGAAGGAAGTTTATTCACTTCATTTTTCAGCTTCTCGATTAAATCTGCGTCCCTGTTAGCGAGTAGTTCGTTTAATGGAAAATTGTCTTGAGTGAAAGACTTTTCAAATGCAGCTTTTAAATTCCCTTTCAGTTCTTTATTAAGATTCGTGTCTAGATTTTCTTCTAATTGTTGCATATCAATCAGCGCTTGCTCTAAAAAATCCGAGATAATTTTTGTGTGGTTAATAATGTATCTAGGATCTGTCTTACTTCTATCTTCAGGAAGATGGAACTGCCTATAAATCTTCGCTGTAGGATCTCCGATGTTCCCTACACCGCGCTTAATGTTTTCACTCAGATTGTCAATGCCCTCAAAAACATCTTGCGTATGTGAAGTATTTCGTTTATGGGTGTCGAGCATATCACTAAAATTCGACACAAATGTTTGATGTGTATCAAGTCCGTCATTCAAGTTTGTTTCAAAGCTTGCTAAGACATCATCTTTAAAGCCTTTGAAACTGTCTCGAGATGAATGGGCATTGTCTTGAACGACTGAAAATTCTGATGTGTAATCAGCAAGTGGGCTATGAACCCCTTGATTGTATGTATTCGTATATTGAGCTTCTTTATTTACAATCGTTTGGATGTTATCTTGGGCGTCCTGCAAATTGCCTATAACACTGGCAAAATAAACGTCAATAATCCTCCGATTAAAGTCGTTTAGAATCTTGTTAGCTGTTTCAGTTGCTTTACTTCTTACTTCGTTGCTTTCAGAAGCATTAATTTTATAGTTAATGTGTACCTTTTCCGGCGATTCCGAATCTATTGATAACGCTCTCTCCGTGAAGTCATGAGGGATAACGATCATCATATTATATAAGTTCTGTTCCAAGCCATTTTCCGCAACGCCACGGCTTACGATATACCAATTATGATTGCTATCTCTTTCAATATTACTTACAAACTCTTGACCAAAATCGAGTTTTTCTTCATTAAATAATGACCCCTCATCTTCGTTAACTAAGGCAACTGCCATTTTTTGGTGGTCTGGATCTACTGTCGCCCGTTCCGCTTGATTAAAAGCTAAAAATGACGGCCATGAAGATAACACGAAGACGAGTATCAAAAATAATAGAACACCCCATTTCAGTTTCTTCATCTAATCAACTCCTACGAAATAATAAAACATGTTTATTATGAATAATAAAATCCGTGTCTGACTCTAGTAAATTGTGTGCGTAAAGAACGAGTGCCACACAACAGTTTGTCTTGTCGCGTGGCACATGAGTATTACATAGCCCTTGTCCGAGTTTTGTACGATTTAGCCGAGTCCAAAATTCCTTGACAATGCTTCGTCATGCTGGGAAACAGCATCTGCAGTTTTGTTCAATTGGTTGTTAATCTCTTCCATTAACGTCGCAAAGTCATGTACTCTTGGCTCAAGCTGACGGAATTGCTCATCAAAACGCTGGAAGGCACGACCTTCCCATTCTCCACGTAATTCCTCTTGTAGATTTGATAGATCTCTTAGGATCTCTTCAATTCTTCTTGCACTTTGCCCATAACGGGTTGCTTTCGCCTTCAGCTCATCTGGACTCATCCGAATTTGACCTGACATTATTTCATCTCCTATCTAGATTTAATAAATAGCTTACACTGTGTTCACTACTGATACTTTATAACATTATTTTTCTTTATCAACTGTTTTCAGTCACATTACAAAAAACAGTTATTATAGTCTGTGACCTTCTTGCTAAGATTGGGAGATTTTGGAGTAATGTGTAAATCTAAAGGACCATTTATCACAAATGACCTTTCTAGTCATTTAGAAATAGAAAAAGACTGAAATTTTCATTTCAGTCTTTTTAGTCTTTGTTATTTTTTTAATCGTTTGTTCAATTGTGCTTGGCGATCATTCGATTCCTTTAACCATTCTTTCAATTTGTCCTCAAGTGTATTAAAGCCTTGTGAACCTTGGTTCGACGGTTTTGTATGACGAGGAGGGCGTGGCGGACGTGGCCGTTCGGTCCGTTCAGGTGCTGGCTCTGTCGCGCGGATGGATAATGAGATTTTTCCATCCTCCTCAACCTTTAAGATTTTTACTTCAATTTCATCCCCTATCGATAAGAAATCATTAATATCCTTAACGTAGCTGTGCGCGACTTCTGAAATATGAACCAAACCTTGCGTTTCATTGTCCAATGCAACAAACGCACCAAATGGTTTAATCCCTGTCACTTTCCCCTGCACAACCGAACCTGCTTCGTATTTTGTTGTCATAAACACACTCCTAAGATTTTATTAACTTTAATATTATAACATGGACTAATATTAATGACAAAAACTACGGCTTCTTTAAAAGGTAGGAATGTGCAAAACTAGCATGTCGTAAAAGCTATCTAAACTACTCATGAAATTGCAGTTCAGCTATAATTTTTTCAGCTCTTGGTACAAACCCATCTCCATATTCCACAGGATGATGTACGGTGATGCGGTAAGTGCGTTCATTTTTTTCAAAGATCGAAACGGTACCAACAAGATCGGTTCCTTTATTTATTTCATATTCGCTTTCTGAAAAGGGAACGAAATGCTCTGACTCTTGTTTTAATGTAGATGTGTAACTTTCAAAGGTCTTCATTAATTCATGGCTTTTATCTTCAGGAAGCTCCTCTGTTTTTATTCCGTAA